>NZ_JAUBTF010000004.1:0-209197 GCF_036702355.1 Microcoleus sp. D3_18_C4 | reverse complement strand
CCTACCGAAACTGGTCTAAACTAACTATGTTATTCTACCACAAATATAGTCTGTCTACTTACGCCGAGCTGTACTAGGGCCATTAAAAACTGCATCAAAGGCGTGTTCAGCCCAAGGAATTTCGAGCAAAATAGTACGCGCGGCGAAGCTATCCCGTAGGGAATCGCCCGTGGCTCGCAATCGTTCCTAGAGCGATCGCCCAAACTTAGCCTGAACGATATGATCGCGACCTGCATAAACCAGTAGGCAAGGGGGAAGATTGGGTTTAATATAATTAATGGGGGAAGCCCGGTGGTAAAGCTCATTGAGTTCGTTTGGGGTTCCTCCCAGAAAGGCACGCAAGACGGCTCGAACGTCGATCGCATCAGGAAAAGATGGGTCATTGTATCCCCCAATAAGGTCGTTTGGCCCGTAATAGTTCACCACTGCTCTAACTGGAAGCACACTAGAATCATAAGCAGTTAGCATTGCTAAATGGGCACCTGCAGACCTTCCCATCAAAGCAATTCGATCGAGATCGATGGACCAATCACCAGCATGAGTTTTGATATAGGAAAGAGCGGCTTGTACATCCTCAAGCTGAGCAGGAAATCGATACTTGGGAGCGTGGCGGTAAGCAATTGCAACCACACAATAGCCTTGGGCGGCCATGTAGCGGCTGAATTCCTCATTGGAATCGGGATTGCCTCTCTGCCAAGCTCCCCCGTAGAGTGTGATAATCGCCGGATATTTGCCAATTTCCACCGGCCGATAAAGGTTTAGTTGCAGTGAAACTCCGTCAGGGTTGGCAAATCCAATAGCCCGATCGATCCTAACCTCTCTAATCGGAATTCCCCGGAACGCATCTGCTAGGATAAACGGTTGAGGGTGTAGCTGCGCGCGTAGAGCTTGAGGAACGGTTGCTAAATAGTTTGTTCCTAGAACTGCTTGCATTTCGGTAGCTATTGCTGCATTGGCTTCTGGGAATTGCATCAGGGGAAGCAGGCTCAGAATTAGGGCGAACAGGTTACAAATCGGTAAAATAATGTAGACTTTGCGTTGATGTCGTCTGGGCCGGTTCAGCAGAAGGGCGATCGCATTGATACCGACTAACCAAGGACTAATTTCTGGTGCTCCCACCGCCAAAGGGTACAGAAACAGCGTGGGTGCTGGTACGATGACCCATAAACTGAGAAATAGCGCGATCGCACTCAAGAACCAAGGGATAAATTGCGAGATTAAGAACGCTGCCAATAATGGTAACTTTTTGCGGCTATTCTTGGGGAGCATCGGATTTTCTGCTCCTAATTTTTAATCAGCTTAAACTAATATGGCGGTTACTACTAAGTGTGAGGTATGGTAGCAGTAATCTGTAAACCAGCTAGCCAGGATTTGAGAGAGAATTAAGTAGGTCAAAGATACAGAACGATAGTTCACGCCTACACGCATTTGTAGGACAAAACAGTTCCGGTCAAGCATCAGTGTTGCAAACATTGCATTATCTTAGTTTACCAAATTTGTGCAAATAGGGCAGAAGCGTTTGTGGTTCTTTTGCCTCTTGATTGTTCTCTCAAAACTTTTGTCTGCAACCCAGCATTCTGCCAGAACAAATTTTATTCCGCGTTCTCGGGCTGCGCCGCAAAACTTAGCCCCTCTGCCTTTTTTATGCTGATAAAGCCTTTCGTCCAAATCTTTAGTCCAGCCGACATAGTGTTGAGACGGATGAGTCGGACATATCGGCTGCTCAAAGTGCAGGAGATATACATATCCTGCTATTGTGTTTGCCATTTTTGAATGTGGTTTTAATGTTTGCTATTGGCTGCCGGAGAAACAAACTTGTCTCTCCGGCATAATTGAATTACCAGTCGATTTTTAGCTCGCAGTTTTTGTGGCTGCCGTTGCTGCTACCATTGCTGCTGTCGTTGTTGCTGTCGTTGTTGCTGTCGTTGTTGCTTTCGAGAGGGAATTGGAAGTTTAATGCCAGCAGTTCTTGTTCAATAATTGACTTTCGATTTTGGACTTTTTTGTCTCTCAAAAGTCGCAGAGCGTGGATTATTTTGTCGAGCGTTTGATAGCTTGTTTGTTGAAAATTCAGTACAAGTGTTGTTTCCTTGCCCATGATGTACAGTTCGTTTTCTGTTTGGTGGACGCAGGTTAAATTATTGAAGTAATAGGTGTAGGTTTGCGATAGTTCCATTTTTTTTTCCGATGCTTTATTTTTGGGCGCGACAGCGCTCATAAATTTGTTTTTTCGTAAATGTTAGTGAGTACGATAAAATGTATAAATAATTTATTTTTACCCATGTTGACTCACAAATTATTTGAGCAAGCACGGCCTCAATTTACTTAATAGTTACGCCAAAATAGTTGATAAATACGTTAAAAAAGCTGTCAAAATTAGTGGTAGCAATATCAGTAATTGGTATTCCTGCCTGGTAAGAATAATTGGGGGGATAAAACGGTTTACCCACCGTTATCAAAACCCTGAGATGCCAGAACTACCCAGTAATTTATGTCGCAACCAGGAAATTTGTTAGCTAGCGCTTTTATTTAATAAAAATCAAATTTTTAAGTGGCAATAACTAATCCAGTTCGAGGTTTTGGGTGTGCTGTTTATGCTGTTGGTGATTTTGTTTATGAGTTGGCTGTTCTTGTTCAATTAATTGTATCCAGATATCATTCCAACTTGACGGTGGATTGACAAGTTCTGCATCGGGTAGCAACGATCGCGCATTTCGAGCGAGCTGAGAATTTTCTGCAATCGCTATAATAACGCTATCGAGTTCTTGTAAGAATTGTATAGGTAGTTGTGAAGCTCGTTCAATTCCTAGGTAAATTGTGGGTGGTGCTGTTGTAGAGTTATCCTGTTCAATAAGCAAAAGTGAAAGGGCTTCGATTGGGTTACAGGCAATTACAGCTCGCTCAATTTCTCCGGTAGTGGCTACCCAGAAAGCAGCTTCAGATGACAGGGGATGGGTTGTAGTAAAGTTGCCCAATTCATCTAGAACAAAAGCGAACCGGGCTTCCCCCTCAAGCGTCCGTCCTGTAAAGACAGCCTTTTCTGAGCCGGCATACAGCCAAGAATGAGAGTGCAATAAATCGAGCAATTCTAAAGGTAAACTGTACTCGACTGCTAGATGCGATCGCACTTTTTGCCACTGAGTTTCATTCCTTTCAGGCAGGATTGACAGTTGTAACTCTAGCTCATTTGCTGTTGCAGGAATTGCAGGTGTAGTTGTTTCTAGCTCAGATTGTGACGACTCTAACTCATTTGCTGTTGCAGGAATTGCAGGCGCGGTTGCTACTAACTCGGATTGTGACGACTCTAACTCATTTGCTGTTGCAGGAGTTCCAGGTGCGCCTGCTACTAACTCGAATTGTGACAACTCTAATTTATTTTCTCTTGCAGGAGTTGCAGGTGCGGTTGCTACTAACTCGGATTGTGACGACTCTAGCTCAGTTTCCTCTGCCTCACTGAGGGCGATAGCTAAGTGTTGTGGCTGCATTAAAGCCTCAATTAGGGCGTTATCTCGCCCTTTGTCATAGCTAACGCCTCGATGCTTCTGCAATCCACAAAAAGTGTAGGCTTTACCCAACTGAGTGCCACTTAAAGCGACCCCATCTAAATTGTAAGAAATGCCTTTACTCAAGCCGATTCCAGTTCGAGTCAATCCGACTTGCACCTCTACGCCTTGTTGCTGCAACCGCTCAACGAATTCTGGCATACTTGGGTTGTCTTGGGTAACTTCATCAATTAGGTCTTGTAATTGCACCCTGACGCTCTGGTTTCCCTTGCTTTTTAATTGCCTGTGTTCTCCTGTAGTCTGAGCTCGTTTGTCTGTTTCCCAACTGGGTGTAACAGTTTCCAGGTTGTAGTTGCGTTCGAGCTGGCGAATAGTTTCTTGGCTTTTGTAATAATCCCAGCTATCGTCAACAACACCCCCATCTAGGCAAATGCGACTGGCGACGATGTGGATGTGGTCGTGTTCTGTATCGCTGTGCTTGACAACTGCGTACTGGTTGTTGTCAAATTCCATCGCTTTCATGTAGTTGGCTGCGATAGCCAGCCAGCGCTGGTTATTTTCTTCAGAATCTTCTAGTTTTTCGGTGCTATCGACAGATAAAGTGGCGTGAAAAACTGCTACTTTCAGGTTAGGTCTTAGTTGTCGGGCGATCGCAAATTCAGCAGCCAGTTCTTCAGGAGTTTGTCCGCACATAGTACCGCCAATTAGAGCGGCGTCTTTTTTGCCCAGCACGTAGTTCAGACAGCCCCGAAAGCCTGTACCTTTAATTTGTTTGCCAATCATAACCGTTTCGCAGTAGGTTTATTACATCAATTTCTCAGGCTTGTTAAAAATTAGCGGACTGTAGAATTGGTAAGGTTTGCAACTATTGCTTTAATTGTAGCTTGGTTCTCTCGAATGAGTTGCTGTACGCTTTCTAAGAGTCCTTTATTGACAACAACTGGTTCTCCCAATGCCACAGCACTATTGCAAGCTTTAGTAATTTGATTGAGGTTGTTTCCTGCAATCCTCAATTGGGTATCAATCTTGCACAAAACTTGATAGGCTTTCAAGTCAAATGCAGCTAGAGGGCGTGGCATGGTTCTCCTCAAAGCTGCACGGCGCATGAAGTCGCTCATGCTTAAATTTACTTGCTCTGCTCTTGCTTTGATTTGATTGTAGTCAGAGTCAGTTAGGCGAATGTGAATATGGTTGGATAGCAGCTCTCTAGGTTTGACGGACGGTAAAGTCTTCATAGTTTTTAATCAGTAAAAACCTCTTACCAAGATACAAGTTAACAACTGTAATCGACAAGCGCTATTCAGGTGATTTTATCCCCCCCAATTGGAGAGGGCTGTTTAGACAGTTTATTAAGGTAGAGACTGACTATAATTTTCTTTATTTGTATAGAATAGTGGATTTAGGTGCGATCGCACTTGAATAAGTGATGAGCTTGTTGAATTGCTTTTGAAGCATTTTCTCCCTCTAATTTCTTAGAGCTATAGAATATTCAGCTTAAATCGTAGTACAAATAGTTACAGTTGTCATTAAAGCTAAAGAAAGTATTAAACCCGACCTTACGGTTAGGCTTCCGTAAAAGGAGGGTGCATTATTTCTCTTCCTGCACGTAAAAGTGCGGTTTGTGATCACAAAACCATTGCTTGCTACTAATCAAGAACAGCCAAAAGCAGCCTCAACCAGCAAAGGCAGTCTCTGCACAAAAAAGCAGTAATTTGACCGAAAAAGTCAGGCATTTGCAGGATATTTACAGGGATTTGCAGGTAAAGTGCACCCCCTGCAAATACCTGCACTTGCCTGACTTTATACTGCAAATCCCTGACTTTATACTGCAAATCCCTGACTTTAGCTGACGCAACAATTAGCTAATTTTTTAGCGTTTTTAACAACAAGTGGATTGACTTAATAGTCAAGTTGTGGCATCGGAATTGAATAAAAAATCAAGTTGAGCAAGTGTGAGAAAATTGGCAGGTAGCTAAAATTTATGAAGTGATTTTGTAGTGTAGTACCCACTATGCCAGCAATAAAGCTGAGGCTGGACTATCTGGTTTTTGCGTTCCGTTGAGGCTGTTCGCGAGTGTAAGGCTTACCTCGATCGAGTGTCCGCTGCTGTCTATTGCTAGCAGTTAACTACTAAACTACCATCGCCAGCCTTTCAATTCTTTGCAAGAGCAAGCGAGTGCGACCTGAATTTTTAGCAACGGGTGAGAGGAAAGCAGGCGCGATTTCGCACAGATTTGCAAGCTCGGCTCGAAACCATCCTGATAAAAATGCTTTCACTTCATAGTCAGCTTGTTGCACTTCCTCGAACAAACTAAAACGCCCGTCAAGCAGTGCCACAATGTCTTCAATATCAGAACTAAAATAAAAGTTACCCCCGCCTCTACCCATGAAAGCTTCTATTTTGGAAGCGAGGAGATAAGGCGTTGAAAAAATTAGGATTTGCCTACCACTTGGAAGTTGGTAGCGAATAGAGTTAGCAATGCCCGGCCTGTACCAGCGATTGGAAAACCCTAATACAGAGGAGTCGCACGGCATGACATCAATTGAAATGCCCTCATACTGCCAGCGACATAGGGGTGCACCTGATTCTGTAGTCTCTTGAAGCCCAAGGGTTCGCAACAAGTTCGAGAAGTTGTAATATTCAGCTCTGGACATGATTTCGACAACACAATCAACATCATCGGTAGGTCGAATGTCAGGAGCAGCCACTTCGTCCAGATACAGGGATATCGTTGCTCCTCCTGTGAAGACGATGGTAGTGCGTACTTGAGAGAGTATCCGGGCGACTGTTTCCAGCATGAATATCTGCTGATTCATAGAGCGACGATCCTCTTTTCAAGTTCGCTAGCGGCTAAACGTTGCTCCCGCACCCGACCAACTCGAATAGCGTCAATCAAGCTGAGCAAGGCGTAGAGTTCTGGATCGTTACTGGCAGCTTGGGGGACTGAGCGGTACAGAGGCGCGATTGCCTGCCCTCTCACGACACCTTGAGGGTCAGGCCAGACGTAAACCTCAGACGGTGAGGCAACCAGCTTGCTTTTCAACGGCTCAGCAGAATGTGCAGTTGGCAATCCCCGCGAGAGGGGGCCTGGCTGGGCGTAGAATACATAGCGCAACCCGTGAACCAAGAATTCCAACACCGCTTGCTTCAAAATTTTCCGCTCGGAGCCATAATACAGACCGGCAGCTTCAGAACGCTCAAGGGCAGCATGAACCTCTGATGCGCTCATGCCCAAGCTTTGAGCGAGAGAACTGTACGTCCAGTTCGTTGAATCCCAACTGTGGACTTTGAGTATTGCAAGGATATCTTGGGGTTTTAGCATAGCGGATGAGCGAGCGCATTGTTTCCTTTATTCTATATTCGCGAATAGCGAATAATTAAGGTGTGGCGACTTTAATTTACTGCGAGGCGTTCGTTGAAGGGCAATCGCCATGTAGCCAATACAGCGCTCGCCCCGGCCGCTTGAAGCCGTTGTAGGTAGGAGCGATCGCACTATAAGTTTCAGAAAACTTAGCCGGAACTTTCCTTTACCGGTATCGGTATAAATATATCTCCCAACATTGCTATTGCTACGACTGTTCCTCACTTTTTTTCCTAGCTTCCTATCAGGCATAAAATTTAGTTTACAAGAGAGCGAGTGAGGTTCGCTCCGCTAAGCGTGCGATCGGGACAGTTGGGGCAATTGACGCCGATGCTGTCACAAGGGTCTCCACA
This sequence comes from Microcoleus sp. D3_18_C4, assembly GCF_036702355.1. Classification (NCBI taxonomy): domain Bacteria; kingdom Bacillati; phylum Cyanobacteriota; class Cyanophyceae; order Oscillatoriales; family Microcoleaceae; genus Microcoleus; species Microcoleus sp. D3_18_C4. The sequence continues at coordinate 201,979 of NZ_JAUBTF010000004.1, read as the reverse complement.
ACAGCAGGAGCAATGTTCGTGCAATCAGCACAGTTGGATATCGGGTAAAAATCAAGTCGCTTGACACCTAGGATGCCCCATTCATCAGGGTGTATTATTTTTTTTCTGCACGCATTAATCATGGTTTGCGATCGCAAAACCATTGCTTGCTACCGATTGAGAACAGCCAAAAGCAGCCTCAACAAGCAAAGTCACGAAGAGCACAAAAAAGCAGTAATTTGACCGAAAAAGTCAGGCATTTGCAGGATATTTACAGGCATTTGCAGGTAAAGTGCACCCCCTGCAAATACCTGCTTTCCGCCTGACTTTATACTGCAAACGCCTGACTTTATACTGCAAATCCCTGACTTTAGCGCTCCACAACAATTAGCTATTTTTTAGCGTTTTTAACAACAAGTGAATTGACTTAATAGTCAAGTTACGGTATGGTAAGTTGAATTAAAAATCAAATTTCAGAAGTGCGAAAAAATTGGCAGCGTAGCAGCCGTTATGTCAGCCTTGGCAGTTGCATAAATTGCTGTTGTCGGACTCGCGCTTTGCAATCGGCTAAACTGTTGGTATGAAGGCAGGTTAAGAGCAGACCCTAATACGGTGTCTTAATGGCGAGAGCGTCTGTGATCGTTGCAATTAGGTCAAGGAAATCAAATTTACCCATCTAGGACTTAGAAGTGCTACTGCTAGGTCAGGAGATGAGACAGACGCTAGAGAGTTGGCGATCGACCTAACTAGGACAGGATGCGGAATGACTGCCAGGTTTTGTAGCTACCAAAACGCCTGTCATTAAACTTCAGCTTTTCGCTCGCAGCCTGCGTGGTCTCAACTTGTGATCGAAATTCCACCAACTGTTGAACCTGTTGAACCTTCAGCTTTTCGCTCGCAGCCTGCGTGGCCTCAACTTGTGATCGAAATTCCACCAACTGTTGATTTTGAGCCCGTACCTTTTCTAATTCGTTTTCGTGCCTAATTTTCAGAACGAGGTTGCTTGCATCTGCTGCACGTACACTGCTGGGAATGCTGGTTCCCAGGTCTAGAGAGACGGCGATGTGTGTCTTGTTAGTAACCATTTTGTTGATGTTTGTAATTTTGTTCTGTGTTTAATATCAACAAAGATTTATCAGGATAGGGCTTTTTCCTAATATCGAAGCGACGCGCGAGCAACCAGACACTCATTAGGCGACCGGCTCACGCGCTGCCCGTTGTGCGGATGGTTTCTAAGATGGCCTCGACTGTTTCAGGGGAATACTTCGGCATTGAGTGCGCTAACGATATGTGTGCCCATATTAGCCCACCGGCCCCGGCTTTCTGGGGAGTACCCATCTCTAGTGGGGTGCCGGTGTATCCCTGTAAAAATTTGCAAGATTGGTTTGCGCCACCTCATCTGCCGGAAACAGGCTTTCAATCCGCAGTTCCTGCAACGTGATGTCATGAGGAGTACCTAACGTGGCGATCGCCGAAAATAAGTTAAGGCTCAGTCCGTCTTTGACAAACTGTACCGTCAACAAGGGTAGTTGCCAGGTGCGGGGTAGAGATTGCTGCCACAAGCGGGGGGCATCTGGATAAGCTTGTAGTTCTTGAAAAAGAGCCATAGATTCGTCGCTATGTCCATCGACGAACGCTTCTCGATACACCCGTTGCATCAGATGGCTAGCAATTTCTTCCCAATTCCCCACAAACGGCTTGAACCCTTGAGGATGAAACATCAGCCGCATCAGATTAATCCTGCCGTTGATGCAGAAATGGTGTTGCAGCTTCTCTGGATGAACTAACCAATTGGTAAGCTGTTGCGCGGCTGTATTGCTCTGGATTAAATTCCAATAACGATCCATTACTAATGCCGGATAGGGTTCTTGCTGGCGCAAGATAAACTCTATGGCTTTGCGGATCGGTTCAACTTCAGGCGCTGATAAATCGCTTTGGGAATAAATCGGCGCAAAGCCCGCCGCCGTGAGCATGATGTTTTGATCGCGCAGAGGAACATGTAGCACAGCCGCCAGTTGCAGTACCATATCCCGGCTGGGATTAGCTCTGCCTGATTCTAAGAAGCTGATATGCCGCTGAGAGACATTGCCAGCTAAAGCCAAATCGAGTTGACTCAAACCGCGTTGATTGCGCCAGTGTTTGAGCAGATTCCCAAAGGATGCGTCTCGGTTTGGAGTTGATTGCGTTGAGGTTGAAGCGCTCGCCATTTTACTATCCTTATTACCTCGTAGGTAATTGTTTATATTATCTCGGAGGGTGACAATCAGAGCAACAGGGTTGATGACGAACTTTTACGCTTCGCCAAACCAAGTCCCTGTTGAAGTGCTGATAACAAAAGGAAAGTGAACCTATGTCCAATGCAACTTATCTACAGCGGCAACTACCTACATCCAAAAAATTTCTGTCAACCCAATCGCTTTATCTGCTGCTAACGATTATTGGTGCGATCGCGCCTTGGAGCTTTCTGCTGAAGTTCTTTCTCCAGAATGGTCTTGATCTCGATTTATTTTTCCAGAATGCGTTCGCTAATCATGTCGCTTCTGCCGTAGCAATAGATTTGCTCATTTGTGCAGATGTCTTCTTCTGTTTTTCATTTATTGAGCTAAAGCGATTAGGTTTGTCTCGTCGCTGGTTGTTTGTTTACGTTGTCGCTACTTTTGGCATTGGTGTATCTTGTGCTTTGCCTTTATTTTTATATTGGCGCGAACGAGCGTTAGAAACCCTAAAGTTTGAGCATTAAGCTCTACGTAAAGACTTTCTGACTACAGCTCCGCGTTATCGTCTTACCAACAGTTTTTATGGTCGAGTAAAGGGAGTAATAATGGAAAGAAGAAGGGGAAGAAAACCATGCTTAAAAACCTAGGATTGAAGGAGCGACTTATCAAAGATAATTGCACAAGCTATAGACCCTAAAAAATCATGTGTGGTCAAGTTTGAAAAACCTCTTTGTATCCGTTGGCTAGCTCAAACTCCAAGGGTGGGAGAAGATAAAGTTCCGCTTTTATGTATATGCTCGCAGATGGTAATGCAGGGATTTTGATCTATTTCACCTGTTTTTCCTGCACATTACTACCTTTCTTCGTCCGAAAACCCATACAGTGTTTACTTGAACCACTTATTGAGCAAGCCCTAGTTAGTTAAGTATATTTGTCCATCATACCATAAATGTGCAACGCCCAACGCCCAAGTTCTAGGATGTGCCGATTACTCCATGATTCATGGCATCATTCATCAACGCCGCATTTCTTTCTCGAAATCGCAGTGTGAAAATGCTACCCGTACCCAATTTACTTTGCACAGTCAGGCTACCGCCATGTGCTAAGGCTATAGCTTGCGCTATCGCCAATCCCAATCCCGATCCGCCAGTAACGCGATCGCGTGAACTGTTAACTCGATAGAAACGGTCAAAAATTTGCCTTTGATCTTCTGCTGCAATCCCACACCCTGTATCTTGAACATGAATCACAACTAAATGGTCATTTTTTTCTAAAATAACAGTTACTTTGCCACCAGGTGAAGTGTATTGAATGGCATTGACAATTAAATTAAGAACTAAGCGATAAAGCTGGTTAGAATCACCAATAATAGTCAATGGCTGATGCACCGGCAATTCCGAGGTTAGCGCTACCTCTCTGGCGATCGCCATTGCTGCCAATTCCTCGACTAAATCGCTAACCAAGTCATTTAAACAACACAATTGATGGCGATCGGGTATCGGTTGATTATCCATCCGCGCCAACAGCAACAAATCAGCCACTAACTGAGTCAATCTGCGGTTTTGACGCTCTACAGTTCGCAAAATTTCCCGTGCTTCTTTTTCATCCAATTCAGACATTAACAGCCCGGATTCTACTGTCGCTTGGGATGCCGCTAAAGGCGTCCGCAATTCGTGGGCAGCATCCGCTGTAAACTGTTGAATTTGTCGGTAGGAAGCATAAATTGGTTTCATTGCCAATCCTGCCAGCCACCAACTAGAAAAACCTACCAAGATTAACGCAGTAGGCAATCCCAACTTTAAAACTAATCTGACTGTACTGAGATAATCGTTGAAGTCTTGCAAGCTCCGCCCCACTTGAAAATATCCCCAACTTTTCTGATTTTGAGTATGCAGTGATACAGAAATTTGATGATAAATATTGCCTTTGCTGTCAGTAATTGTTTGCCAGTGTTCTGAGTTAAAGGTCGCTAGCAATTCTTTGGGATAAGCGCCTGCTGTAGCAATCAAATTTCCTGACTTATCAAATAAACGAATATAGTAATGGCCTTGGTTGATAGCGCTTAAAGTATGGCGGCTGGGCAACTGTTCTTTAATGTCGTTAACTCCCATTAGGCGGAGGTTGGGCAAAAGTTCGCTTACTATTGGCTCTAAGCGTCCGGGCTGCTGCAATTTGATTTCTAGGCTGTCATGTAGCGTTCCCGCTACCGATTCTAATTCCCGGTCTAGGGCTACCCAGTGAGCGTGGGCGATCGCCTTATATACACCAAATCCCAACAAGCTTAAAATCAAACCCATTACTGCTGCATAGGAAATGGCTAATTTCCAGCGAGTCCGATTAAATAGTTTATTTTGATTCATCTTCCTAAGTGGTAATTGGTAAGTGTTAAAGTGTTAATAGCTAATTGGTCAGGGCATAACTCTAATTTATAGCAGTAAATCTTTTTAAAAATTGAGCAACAAAAGATAGCACTCTTCAGACTTTTTTAGCTTTTAGCCTTTAAGTAAGAGCAAATTTTAAATTGCAATTTTCTCGAATTTATTCAAGTTAATTGCAATTTAAAATCCCTAACTGCCAGCTACCTTTAGTAGGTTTGAATTAAAACTGTACCGAGTGGTACTTCTGCATTTATTCCCACCATTTTACCAGAGATAGCATAGCCCCAATTCCGACTGTAACCAGGAGTGTATATGCCCCGCATATCAATTGATATGGTGGTATCAGGAGAAACAGGTTGGGAGAAAACTACTGTGGCTTTTCGGTTATTAACAGAAACTTGAGACTCGATTTTTTGACCAGATTGATTTTTGACCTCAATTCCGCTACGCATTTTCACATCATCCGGCAAATCAATTGCAAGTGCCGAAAGAGCTTTTCCCTGAACGTGAACTTCAAAATGATGGGTAGCACCCTGAAAGCGAGCGTTATTGGGATGGGCGCCGCTGTGTACGAGGTGAGAAACATTAGCATTTCGCATGGCTCCTCCTGCAAGAGTAGTCGGGGCATTAAATGCTAGCACAAAGGTGAATGCAGCAGCGTAAAGTAACTTTTTCATGGCGATGCTCCTCAAATAATTAACTCAATGGACTCGGCATTAATTGGTTTAAAAGCCCTGAAATAAATCCAGGTCAGATGTCAGTCGTTTAAAGACTCAACCTTCACAAGCATTTACCAACGCGGGAGAGTTTGAATATTGGCCGTACCAACTTTACTGTCTGAACTCTGACCCACTTTCTTGGCATAAACGCGGTATATATAATTACGCGGGTAGATTGAAGCCTCAACCTCAAGCATAGAAATTGTCAGCACAGTCCCGGCAACTACAGGTTTGGAGAAAACTACCGTTGCTTTTCCACCTTTAACAGAAGTTGTTGCCTCAATCTTTTCACCGGATTGACTGCTTACTTCAATACCCTTGATTCGCAGTGATGGCAACTGAATTGACAGTTCTGAAATGGCTTCTCCCTCAACGTGAACGTCAAAATCGTGGAAGGCTCTCCAAGTTGGGTAGTCAGGATAGGAACGGCCTCCGACAATGTGAGGAGATTGGGAATCTCCCGGTATTCCTGTTGCTTCTGCTGCGGAGATAGAAGAGGTAAGAATTAAGGCAAATGCTGCACTAATACTAATTAATTTTTTCACGACTGCACTCCTTGAAAACTAACGTTTGGCTTATTTCTTAGTTTGATACGTATGGATGAAATCAGGATGAAAGATCGGCCGTAACACCTGATTTTTTTATTGATAGCTACGAACCCGTGCTATACCGAGGATAATGTCTGTATTGTCGCCAACTAATATAGCAGTAAGTTGGTACATCCAAGCGTTAGAAACTCCAGAAATTATTACTTTATTCATGGTAATTTTGATTGTGTTTTCGGGAGAAAGAGGTTGGGAGAAGGTTAGTATAACTTGATTGCTGTTGACAGAAACCTTAGTGTCAATTTTTTGACCTGAATCGTCAGATATACTGATATCATCCCTGACAGTTAACCCCGCAGGAACGCTAATTTTTAATTGAGAAATAGCCCTAGTTCCTTGAGGAATGTGCAGCCGGAAAGTATGCCTGACGATTCTTGCCTTAGTTTCCGGAAATTGTACTGCACTATCAATGTGAGGAAAATTCTCGGCGCCTGTTCTGGTGCTCGCATGGACAGCAGGAACTAAAACTGTGGCTGACAGAGCAAATACAGCACCGTAAATGAGTGTTCTCATAGTTTTGACTCTCTAGGGAATTAAGTACAGTACGCCAACCTACTTCAACATTCATATTTGAAGAGTTAGCTTCTTATTAACTAGATTGACAGCTAATTATGAAATCAAGATGAAATATGAACCAGTGAGAGGTGAATTTTAATAGCAAACAAGCGCTTTACTCTCTTACTTGGAAATGAAATGAACCCAGAAATTTCCATCTGCCATACAAACGCGACGGATTAAATCATAGGAATAGTGAAGATAAGCTCCATTGGCGTTGTTGTTATACCCGCTAGCAAACCATTCTCCATAAGGATCGTGAACAATCAAGCCAGTTTCGTCATATCCAACTACGGGCAGAATATGACCGAAAGAAGTAAAATAGCCATGTATGACAGTTGGGTTTCCATCTACTAACCAATCTTTAACTTCCTCAAATGTCGCATTCTCTTTAAAGGTATCTTGAGCACCATACTCTCTGACAATTTTTGCCAAGTCGTAGGGGTTCCAGCGACTGTAACCTTTGTTGAGTGCATATTGGTAGAGTTCGTCCTCAAATTGACCGATCTTGTCCCGGCGCGGTTTGTTGAGGAACTGCAAGCACATTGCCATTGATGTGACATTGCAAGCACCAGTCGGATTATAGTAATTATCCAGTTGGTACTTGTAAGGAAAATTAGCAAGTTGAAAGCTCTTAGGCTTAGTTTTTGGATAAATTACCTTTCCTTCTTGTAAAATTTGGACGTGCGACCTATAGACATACCAGATTTGAGAATTTTTAAAGGAATCTTTTCGGAAAGCTACTCGGATGTGATCGCGAACCATTTCATAAGAGACAAGCTCCAATACTTTCCCCGTTTCAATTTCTTGTTTCTCTGCATCTGATAAATTTAACGCATAGATAGGTCTAGCCTTGAGAAATGTCTCCTTAACTATCTTGAGGACAGGAGGTGGAAATTTGAGATCCGATGGCTTGGCTTCAATAAGTTTCTCGGCTGTTTTTGCTCCGATAAATCCTGGTTCATCAGTGCACTGAATCAGCTTGTGAAATCGATTGAGAGCCGCAGTAGAGACTGCACTAAAGATGCCGTTGGCTGGAGGGTCTAGCAAACCTAAGTCGATGAGACGAATTTGGATTTGGCGAGTGAGCTCTTTATCGGCAGCGATCGCCTTTACATCCACCTTCTTATTTGTTCCTACAATGTTTTGGAGTTTCATAATTAATTTATTGAATATTGGAACTAACTGTTTCCAGACAAGGTGAGTATTACAAATCCCACCTTGCCGAAGCGTGATTAATTAAGCAGCAGCACTTGCCATATCGCGACATTCCGCAGCACAGCCCCGACAAGCTTCAGCGCATTTTTGACAGTGTTCGTTTTGATGTTTCTCGCACTCGCTAGCGCAAGCTTCGCAGATATCCGCACAGACTTTACCGATTACCTCTGCAAAGCACGAACCGCGACTCCTAAAACTAGCGCAAGTCCAGCAGATGTTTGCACAATCTCGGCAGAGTCGGCGGCATTCTGGCATTTCTCCGATGCAGAACTCAGCGCATTTTTCGCATTCAGTAGCGCACTGAACCACTGTATCGCAATAGGATGGGTGATAGTGTGGGTGTTCGCTCATAGGTAAAGATCCCTGAAAAGTTTAATGTTTTAAATCATTGAGCCACATTTAACTCTCCTTAACTTCACATTGACATTACGCAATGAAATCAGGATGAAATTGTTAAACCCATTTTCCACATCTTCCAGCGCCTCTGCCCCAGGGATGTGGCGTAAATCCAGATTAAATTCCCAGAATGTACTGACTGTAATTCTTGGGTAAAAGTTTTTGCAACAGGTAAATAATCCCAAAACAAACTAGCAAATCTACCGTCACTAAAACTCCGAGCTTGAGCAGGGGATCGGGAGAATACATAAATTTATAAGACGCTAAATTAACATAGTTTACTACCATCACATCTAGCAGGTATATAGGAAAGGAGTAAGCCGCCAATATTTTGACTAATTTCGATAGTTTACTGGGAAGTATGATGCTTTGAGAAAATGCCAATATCGACAGTACGAACAAAATTGCGTATCCTTGAGTAGATAGTTTAAAAAACGATCGGGCAAACCAGGCATCCGAATTCACTTCACTGAGTAGGTAAAATTCCCAAATACTCGCTAGATAGAACAAGATAGTTGCTGCTAAAATAAGCATTCTTTGGCGCTGAAGGTATCCTTGAATGTTGTCATAGCAACTGCCAAGAACTAAACCAGTGGAAAACGGCAAAATCCAACTAAAAATCCAGCGCTCTATCAGCGGTATAGGTATGGAAGGTAAGTATTTGAGAGCAACTAAGTAAAAGACTATGGTAAAAACTATTTGAATGGTGAAACCCAAAGCAAAAACTTTTCGGGGTTCTAAGAATCTTAATTTAACTAGAATCCACCACCACAAATAGCATTGAACAATCACAACTATAAAGTAATAGGGGGGCAGCACGGAACCCGTCAGCACATCTCTAACTAATCCAAGTAAATCAAATCGTTTGAGGTTGCCCAAATTATTTAAAATGTAGAAGGCTACTGACCAAAAAAGATAGGGCGGTATAATTCTCGACAGCCTTTTCTTTAATATCAGCGTCGGGTTATTTTGATTTTCAAGCTTGTTGGTAAGAAAAAAACCGCTGATCAGTAAAAATGCAGGTACGCAGAAAAGCTGGAGTGTATCGATCGAAATAAATAGAATTCTGCGATCGGGTAATGACAAAAAACCAGCATGAATAATCACAACACTGACGATCGCCAAAGCTCTGATTAAATCGAATTCAGCAAACCTAGTAGATGCTTTTTGCATTGTAAAAACAGGGGTAGTGATGGTAGCCACACTCGGCTGCAAACGATATTTGTCAAGGGTTTCAGTCTTAAGTTGACACCTGCGGGCAGTGACGTATCCCTACTGCTTGGCGGGTGCAACACCAGAAACGTTACATTCTGATTAGACAGCGTTTAACCGCGCTCAACTTAAGGTTTACATTCCTAAATGAAATCAGGATGAAAATTTTAATATTGATGCGACTTATAGTGCAGGTAAATAGCTCATCTCTGACAGCAATCCGGTATGCTATCATAAAATTGCCGAATTACCCTACTGTGAAAATGACAGAATGAAACTTATAAAAATGAGCGAGCAAAAATTAAAAAACCCAATTCTCCTATGGATGGGTATGGGGATAGCAATGCTGGCGTGTTGCCTTGTGCCTATGGCTGCTTTCTTCTTTCTAAACGGAAGTTGGCGGGCATTAGTTGGTCACGACAACAAACAGCCCGCCAGCAACCCGTCAACCAGTCAACCGCAGATTCAACCTACTAAAAAGTCTACCGAGTGAAGGTGAATCGACCGTCTACCTTTTGACCGTTAATATCAGCAGTAATCTTCATCTGATACTGACCTACAACTTTTCCAGGCAGGAAAGCTGTATAGTGCTGGTCTTTCTGGTCATAAGTGAAGGTAACAGTCTTTTGAGTGCGATCGGGCATCTGAATTTGACCGGTTATCTTCGCATTAGGTATTGTCTGGTGGTTGTCGCCTCTTTGCAAATAGAAATCCAGGTGAGTTTGAGTGGCTTCTTTCTCGACCACCAACTCTAAATGATAAGGCCCTGATTCAACGACTTGACCGCCTTTGTTTTGAGCGGCGGCTATCTCTGTTCTTGCAATGGGTTTTGAAGACGAGACGGCAGAACTGTTGGCTGAAGTAGCAGCTTGGCTGTTGTTACTTCCAACTCCCCAAAATATTAGCCCCACAGTACCCAGAACAATTAAACCTGACTTTACTGTTTTCATGGTCTTTCTTCCTTAGATTAGGGATTTTGTACTCTTATAAATTTCCGAGCATTGACTTTCATTAATGCTAGGACATCCAACCAAATGATTATTCCTTCTATTCGTCGCTCAACCGGATAATCTTGGTAATTTAGACTATTCATTTTGCGAGAAAGCTATGGTGCTTCTCCTCTGTTTAAATCATTTTAGGGGATTTCCGATCAATTGTAATAAAACTTGCATTCTATTGACTGAAGGTAAAACGACCGTCAACTTTTTCTCCGTTAATATCCGCAGTCACCTTCACTGGATAATTTCCTGCATCTTTGCCTGGAAATACAACGGCGTAATGTTTGCCATCAGCATCGTATTTGAAGTCCAGCGTTTGCTGCTCTCCATTGGGAGACTGCACTTGTGCCGTCACTTTTGCATTAGGAATCGGTTCGTGGGTATTACCTTTTTGCAAATAAAGATCTAAGTGAGTTCCGGTATCCTCTTTCAGAGTTAAAAGTTCTAGGTGGTAAGGTCCAGACTCGACAACTTGACCTCCTTTAGATGGTTTGAGAGGTCCTGTTTTAGCGGATGCTGCAGGAGAAGCGGCCGGACTGGAAGTATTAGGTTGAGAGGCAACAGGAGCGGATGTTGGGCTGCTGTTTGGGCCGGTTCCTTGGTCGCTTTTGCTGCAAGCTCCCAAAAACAGCAATCCGACACTGCCTAGAATAACTAAGCTTGACTTGAGCGCTTTCATTCGATTTACTTTTTGGGTACAATGATTAGAATATGACACCCAAAAATGAAATCAGGATGAAATCTTCAGACTTTCATACAGGTATTCGGATTGTGACATCGGAAATTCAATATTTTTATCATTTTTAATCTTCCCCCCCCTTGACTCTATAGCCTACTTGAGGGTTTATGCTATATATAGTTTCCCAAAGAAACTTTTCGATCCTAGATTCCCAGGTAAAAATTCATGATTAAAGCAACTCAGACTAAACGCTTCACTCTTGCAGCTTTGACGGCAGTTCTCCTGACAGCAGGTACAGCCGCGGTTGTCTTTGCCGCCGGCCCCTGTACTACTCCTACTCCTGACTGCCCTCAAGCTAATTGCGATAAATAATCCTTATTTTCCCCGGTGTGTAGATTACCTCACGGATTTTTAACAGGGATAAGCAAGAGAATATCCGACAGCAGCACGATCTCAATTTTGAGTGACTGCTGCTTTTTTTTTCAATATTATTTTGGACAAGATAGAGTATTTTATCGAAAAATTGGATGACTATAACCACTACACAAAACTGAAAGTGGCTATCACTATAATGATTGGGTTCAAACTTGCCTAAAACTGCTATGAAAAAATTTGGAACAGAATCCTTAGAACAGCAGCTACTAAAAAGTCGTTCAACAATTATACTTACTCACATCAAATCTGGTAGCTAGTTTTCTAATTGCTCTTTTACCCTGCTTCTCGAATAGTGCGATCTTGCTTGTGTGCACACTACATATAGTGTGCACACAAGTAAGTGCTGAGATAGTATAACACCCTGGCGGGGTGACAACCCCGCCAACTGTAATCGACAATTAAAGGGACGGCGATGGAGAAACTAATGATGATGCCAAGAAGTAAATACTGATTAGCGATCTCTCAAAATTTTGATGGTTTACTCCATGCGATCGAGGATGTCTTACGCCTTGCGTCCGGCGCAGCCTTGGCGGTTGCTATAATTGTTTGCGTAAATTGAACGCGAGACAGGATACTTCTATTGTTAAAGAAATAATCATCGCGCTCGCAGCCGCAATTGCACCCGATGCCCCAAGCTGAACTGCACCGAACGCAACTAAAAGCAATATAGTCGTGCCAATCCAAGTTGCATAATTCAGACCTTTGGTTTGACCTGCCCCGACCAAAAAACCTTGAGTAGCATTTTGCACCGCCACCAGAAGGGGTACAAACGCGCACAACAGCAATACGGGACGGATACTCTCAACCAGGGCTTCATCGTTGCCGATAAAACTTTGCACAACCTGCAACCCAAATGGCGTTGTACTACCTAAAAACAACAGTAGCGAACAAAATCCACCCACACTGAGAGCAAATGCAATTAATTGGCGATCGCTCACTCGATCTCGATTTTTGATAATCACCTGTTGCACCATGCGAGTCGCATTGGCAATCACCAAAACCAATCCCCAAGCCGCAGGCCAAGCTGCCAATGCAATATTAGCGTCTTGGGCGCGGGCAATAATTCCCACCAGGACAGCACGTCCACCCCAGACTACTAACATTGAAGAGCCTAAAGGCCAGTAGAAATTCCACACACTTTTGAGATTGGTGGGTAGCTTTAACTCAGAATCAATGGGTCGAGGCAGACGAGTGGCTCCTAGCCGGTGCGCCGCAATGGTTACAACCAGCGCCTCTGAGAGAACCCCCGCGATCAAAGCAGTCCCCGCCAGCACTGCGCCTGACATTTTCAACACAAATCCGCCCCATAACGTTAGGGCTACAATTAACAAACGAACCATGCTAGCTTTGGCAACCGCCTGAGAATGACCTGTGTGGATGAGCAATCCTTGAAAATAACGCCGCCACGCGATCGCCAAAGGCCAGAGAAACATTAACGTCAACACAGTCTGCACCGTCTGCCGCAATTGGGGTGGAATTCCTAACAGCGTCCCCCCCAGCGTGGCGAAAATAAACGGCAGCGTCAGCAGCAACAGTAACGCACTCAGTCCGCCGCCTGCTAAAAGCGTAAATCGCCACAAGGCGCGACGCGATCGCCCATTCGGTGCAAGGGCATTCGAGGCGTGCAGAATCATAATAATCGGACTTTCAAAAAAGACCGCGAGGGCTTTGGCAATGCCCACGGCTGCCAAATTCACCCGTGCATCGGGTAAATGAGCTAGGGCAGCCGTCATCATCGGATCGCCAAAAGCCATTGCCACATCGCTGAGGGAGAGGGGAATAAATTGCCGCCATAAATCTAGCAGACCGATTTTAGACGGACTTGGAGAAGCCTTTAAGGTCATTGTTTATACAGGTTGTTGCTGTCGCACGAGGGTAAGAGGGACGCTTTGAAGGGCGTTAATTGTAGCGGTGAGGGCTTTTTGTTCCAAGATTTCAATCCCTTGCTCGGACAGCCATTCTGGATTGTAGACTGTTTCGAGATAGCGATCGCCCCGATCCGGGTTCAACAGTACCATGCGTTGAGAATGGCGATGCTGCTGGCTGTAAGCTAGGGCAGCGGCAACGATAGCGCCTGTGGATGCTCCTAACAACAAGCCTTCTCGACGTGCCAGGGCATGACAAACAGAAAAGGCAATGCGATCGTTCACAGAATACGCTGCATCCAGTGCCATTGGATCAAAATTGGGCGGTACAAAAGATAACCCCAATCCTGTCATTTTATAGGGGTGAGACGGCGTGCCAAAAATAGCCGAACCTGCCACATCTACGCCGACAATTCGAGTTTGGGGATGACGCTGTTTAAAATATCGGCTAATTCCCGCCAATTGTCCCGCCGTACTAACGCCAATAACGATAACATCTGGTGCTACGGGAAAAGCCTGTTCGATTTCGCGAGCAGTAAATTGCTCGTGGGCAGTTGGGTTTTCGGGATTGCGGTGCTGGCAAGGATACCAGGCACCAGGAATGGTTTCGGCGAGTTCTTTGGCTTTTTTCATCCTCGCAACTTGCATCGATCCATTGGCATCTGCCGCACTCAGGGGGACATCTACCAATTCTGCTCCATAGGCAGCCAGCATTCGCCGAATCGGGGGCGGTGTTTTACCATCGATGACAATCATCACGCGATAGCCTCGCGCTGCACCAATCATTGCTAAACCAATGCCGAAATTACCCGAACTAGATTCAACAATTGTGCCGCCGGGGGCGAGTAACCTGGTACGTTCTGCGTGTTGAACCAGACATACAGCATTTTTCTCTTTAATGCTGCCACCGGGATTACAGGATTCTAATTTGAGATAAAATTCGTGATGCTGACAGAGTTCGCTCACGCGATTGAGACGAACAATGGGAACCTTTCCAATTGCCTGGGTGATATCGCCAGCTAGGGATGATTTCAGCGCTGTTTGTAGAAGTTGAATCATTGATTTAGATCCTTCAAAATACACGGTAGTTAGTCCTGGTCATCTATCTTGCTTGCCTGCGGAAAACTTTAGTATCCGAGCGCGAGATCATGCTTATCAATAAGCCAGAAGCCCTCTTTGCCTAATTACAAGCTTGCAACGCCAGAATGAAATTGGGGTGAAATAAGTCAGGTTCATTGATTTAAAAAATTATAGGAAAGAGCGCAGGTATAAGTGGTTTTTATATTTCAGGGATAAGCAAGAGAATATCCGACAGCAGCAGTAACTCAAAACAGAGTTACTGCTGCTTTTTGAGTCACTAGAATTATGGACAAAATAAAATATTTTATCCGCCCAAATTGGGTAAGTATAAACAGCACAAAAAAGTGAAACTGGCTATCGCTATAATGATAGGGTTCCAATTTACCTAGAACTGCTATGACAAAATTTGAAACAGAATGCCTAGAACAGCACCTACTAAAAATAGGAAAACTAGCAAAGCAAACTGGTGTTACTGTAGGCACCCTGCGATACTATGAAAGCCTAGGGTTACTGGAACCTGCCTTACGCAACAGTAGCGGTTATCGTTACTACACAGCCGATGCTGCCAGACAAGTGCAATTTATCAAGAAAGCCCAAAGACTCAACTTTTCTCTTCAAGAAATTCAGCAAATTTTGGCCTCTCGCCGTCAAGGAATAACAGCTTGTCCGCTAGTGCAAGACTTATTAAGTCGCAAAATAGATTTCTTTGAGCAGGAAATTCAGCGCATGAGTGCGTTCAAAGCTGAGTTGGAAGCTTATAAAAAACTTTGGACAAATCGAGCTTCAGACAATCCCGATAGCGAGGAACTTTGCACTTTGATTGAGGGAGTGAAGGAGGGTTGATCAGTTCGCTATTTCAGCTTTAACTACCTTCCCGTCTTCAATAACTGGCTGAGGTTGTTGAGGTCGTAAAATTTTCCCAAATTTAGCATACAAAGCTGGCAAAACTAACAGCGTTAGTGCTGTAGAAGTAAACAATCCTCCTAAAACTACTACTGACAAAGGTTGCAGGATTTCTTTTCCGGGGCCGCCTTCTAAGACTAAAGGTGCTAAACCTAAAGCTGAAGTTGAAGCCGTCATCAAAATAGCATTGAGCCGTTCCATCGAGCCTTTAACAATAGCTTCTTTAAAAGGCATTCCCTCGGCAAATTTAGTGTTGTAGTTGTCTACTAATAACAAGCCATTGCGGGTGGCAACGCCAAATAAAGTGACAAAACCAACTAAAGAAGCTACAGAGATGATGCCGCCAGTCAAAGCTACAGAAATTACTCCTCCCACTAATCCGAGCGGTAAATTAATCATAATCATCGCAGTTGAAGGAATTGACTTGACGGACAAGTACATCAATACTGTAATTACAAGAAAGGAGATCGCACTAAATATCATAATATTTTGCGACGCTCTTTGTTCTGCTTCAAATTGACCGCCGTACTGGATAAAATAGCCAAAAGGCAACTCCACCTCTTGTTTGACTTTAGCTTGAATTTCATTCACCACCGATCGCAAATCCCTACCTTTAGCATTAGCCGCTGCTACAATCAACCGAGAAACATTCTCGCGGTTAATCGTATTGGGACCCGTACCGTATTTAACAGTAGCAACTTGGGCGAGGGGAATTTTATTGCCGCTTGGAGTATCAACCAACAAATTCTGAATAGTTTCTAAGTTATTTCGGGATTCAGGCTGCAACCAAACAACTAAGTCAAAAGTTTGCTGCACTTCCAAAACTTGAGAAACAACTTTGCCGTTCAAGGCTGTCTCAATTATTTCAGAAAGCTCTCCGATTTTCAAACCGTATCTACCCGCAGCTTGACGGTTAAAATTAATTTGAATTTGTTGCACTGGCACCTGCGGTTCGAGTTGCAAGTCTACAATTCCTTCAACAGTTTTCATTTGCTCTTCAACTTTTGCACCGAGGATGCGAAGCTGATCCAAATCCGGGCCAAATATTTTGACAGCAATCTGACTTCTGACACCAGATAAAACCTCATCCATCCTGTGAGAAATAAAACCGCCGATATTGGGTGCAACTCCCGGTAATTTAGCAAATTCCTGTCGCAGCGATTCCAAAGTTTTCGGCCTGTTTTTCATCCCTGCCTCGCTCAAACCGATATCAATGTGAGCTAAATTGACTCCCGCAGCATCCGCATCTCCGGGAGCTCTGCCCGATCGCACTTGCACGTATTCAAACCTGCTATCATTCTTAAGGGCATCTTCAATAGCAAAAGCCGCGCTATCTGTTGTCTCCAAAGACACTCCCGGATAAAGGAGAATAGTATTCACCAAAGTTTGCTCCTGAAACTCCGGTAAAAACACCCGTCCAAAAGATGGCAAAATAATTAATGCAGCCACCATACTAGCAGCAGCTAAAGCTAAAATTATCGCCGAATAGCGCATTGACAATTCTATAAAAAAATGATAGATACGCTTGCAAAATCTCGGCAGCCAAGGTTCCTCGGAACTCATGCGTTTGTTAGGCAACAAGATAGCGCAAAGGGCCGGAGATATTAACAGCGATTCCAGACTAGAAATCACCACCACTACCAGATAAGTAATCCCCATAGGCGTAAAAATTCGACCTTCTACACCGGGCAAAGTAAAAATTGGCGAAAACACCACAATCCCAATAACAGTCGCTCCAATTAGCGAATCTCGCACTTCCTGACTGCCATCAAAAATCACATCCATCACCGGGCGCGGATGATGAGAAGCCGTATTTTCTCTCAAATTGCGGTAAGTATTTTCGGCATAGACGATCGCATCGTCGATCGCAGTTCCGATCGCCACCGACAAACCCCCCAAAGTCATCGTATTCAGCCCCAGCCCCAGCCAATACATCGCCAGCAGCGCCAACAGCCAAGTCAGAAAGAAATCTAGCAAAACAACCGCCAGAGTGCGCCAATTCATCAAAAACGGGATGAGAATAAGGGTGACAATGATGCTGCCTTCAACTAAAGCCGATCGCACATTTTCCACCGAAGAATTGATATACTCTTCCTGGCGGAAAGTGACAGTCACCTTAATATCTTTGGGCAAAGCTTGCTGCACTTCAGCCATTGCCGCTTCCACAGCTTTAGTTACCGTCGGAGTATCGGCAACCGGCTGTCTGTTTACCATCACAATCACAGCTTTTTTGCCGTTAAAACTACCATCGCCCCGCTTGATTGCAGCACCAATCTTGACATCAGCGACATCACCAATTCTGACGGGTGTTCCCTGGCGAGAGGCGATCGCAGATTGCTGCAAATCTGCCACCGATTCAATCCTGCCCACACCCCGAATCAAAGTTTCTCTATCCGGCGTAATTAAATAGCCCCCCGGCGCGTTAACATTCGCAGCCCCCACAGCTTCGGATACTTGCTGCAAAGATACATTAAATGCTTTCAATTTTGCAGGTTCTACTAATACTTGATACTGCCTCTGATCGCCGCCGTAAGCCACCACTTGAGCAACGCCAGTCACTGCCAAAAGCCTATTTGTGACTTGCCAATCAACAAGACGGCGCACTTCCATCAGTGGAGTAGTTTCTGAAGTAAAAGCATAGGTAATAACCAGGCCTACAGGTGAAGTTGTCGGAGAGATTTGCGGTGCTTCTACTCCTACAGGAAGCTTGCTTTGAGCTTGCTGCAACCTTTCTGTGATTAACTGGCGGGCTTGATAGATTTCAGTGTCCCAATCAAAGATAACTTTAACAGCAGAAAGACCCACAGCGGAAGCCGATCGCACTGCTGTCACCCCAGGAGTTCCATTAATCGCACTTTCGATGGGCAATGTTACCAAAGACTCGATTTCTTCCGGCGCTAAACCCGGTGCTTCCGTCTGGATTTCCACTTGCGGCGGTGCAAAAGGAGGAAAGACATCCAGCGACATTTGGGGGATAATATACACTGTCCAAAGACTAACAATAATGGTGGCGAGAACGACTAGCCAGCGGCGGTTGATTACCCATCTGAGAATTGTGCTGAACATTTAATAATTTGGGAATTGGGCATTGGGCATTGATAAAAACAGCTATCCGTGTATCCGTGACTTTCGTGTCGTGCTGTTACTTTAAACTCTTGACTTCTGTCTCTTGAGTTTTAACGTGATGGTTGTTATTGTGTAACAGCAATTCATTGTCCAAAGCCGATGCAGATGCGGAAAAACCATTATTTGCGGCATTGTTTCCAGAATCCGCTGCTAGTGCTGGAAATTTGTGCCGATTTCCCAACAACACGCCGGCTGTGAAAGTCAGGGATGCGATCGCAACTGCTCCCCCTATTCCCGTCCACCAGAAAGACACGGGTAAATTATTAAAATTAACCTCTGCTACCTTTGGAATTGCCTCTTTTTTTTCCTCGTCTTTTGAGGGCTTGCTGCCGCCCCGCAGAGATTGTGCGTAAAGTTGAGGTGCTCGCTGCGTTACTATCAAATCTCCCTCAAATAAACCACTCTTAACTTCAACTAAATCTCCGGCCGTTTGACCGAGTTCAATTTCAACAGCTTGATAAGCATTGCCATTCTGGACGTAAACTGTTTTTTTACCGCTAACATCCACTACCGCCGCACTCGGAATTGCTAAAATATTTGTGGCAGTTTTGTCTGTTAAAATCTCCAACTCAGCAAACAGTCCGGGCTTTAATTCGCCGTTAATATTATCTATTTCTGCTTTCACCGGCACTACCCGCGTTTCTCCTTCGACGGATGATCCAATGAAGGCGATTTTTCCATTGAAAATGCGATCGGGTAAATTAGCGACTTTTACCCTGACTTCCTGACCCTGTTTTACTTTATTTAGGTCTTTTTCGTAAATATTGGCGGTGGCAAAAACACGGCTGTCATTTAAGAGACTCATCAACGGTTTTTCAGCGTTTACTGACTCTCCTGGGGTGATTTCGCGATCGGCTACCGTCCCCGAAATCGGAGCAACTACGGTAACGAGTCCTCGATCGTTGGCAACAGTTCCTAATTGTTGGAGCCGCGCTTGATAGGCTGCGTCCGCCAAGCGAATGCGCGACTGAGCGACTTCGACGGCAGTTTTGCCGCGTTTGACTTGGTTATCGGCTTCTAGGACTTCTCGGCGGCTCTGAGCTCTGGTAAGTTGAGCTTTTGCTTCTGCTACTCTGCCTTGAGATTCCCGCAATTCCCGCATAGGGAGGTCTACTTCGGCTTGTTTAATTTCGGTTTCGGCTTTGATAACTTCAGGACGGCTTTTTGCCTTAGCAACAGTGGCTTTTGCTTCGGCGAAGTGGGCTTGTGATTCCAGCATTGTACGCCGCGCGATCGCTCCTGATGCCACTAATTCTTTGTCGCGCTCGAACTGTTCTTTTGCCACAGTCAGTTCAGTTTCTGCCCGCGCTATTTCGGCTTGCGCTATTTCAACTTGGCGCTGATAGTTTTCTTGAGCGGCTTGCACAACTGAACGCTTGTTTACTAATTCTTGTTCTTGCTGGTACTGCTTAGTTACCGCCGTCAATTGGGTTTTGGCTTGGGCGATTTCTGCTGCGGATATTTGAAGTTGGCGATCGTAATTTTCTCGTGCTAGTTTTAGATCTCCTTGTGCTTGCTGCAAATCTGCCTCAGCTTCAGCACGTTTCGAGAGAGATTCAACCCGCAATTGTCCTAATTCTGAACTCGATAAAACCGCAACCGGTTGACCTTTTGATACTTTGTCTCCAGGCTTAACCAACAACTCTACTACTTTCCCCGCAACCGGAGCCGTCACTTCTACTTTTTCGTTGGGTAAAGTTTCAATTTGTCCGGTGGTTTTGATGCCGATATCTAGTCGCTGTCGAGCGGCAGGGGAAACTTTAATTCCTAATCGTTTTGCTGTTTCGGCATCGACAGAAATAGCAGTAGGAGTTTCAGTTGCTTCTTCGCTATGCTTAAATTCATCTCCGTGGCCAGCGTGGGCAAAAGCGGGGGTGGACTCGATGAATAACAAAAGAGTCAGGAGTATTCCCGAAAAGTGAACAATCGGTGCTAGGGAGCGGACACGGCGGTAGTATTGCATGATTGAGTAGGGGAGAATCTGAATTCAAAGATCAGTTTTGCAGATAAAAATGAAATCCGGTTGAAATATGGTATTACTGTTTGTACCAAGCTTGTCGCCACTCTTTCATTTGCTCTATTTCTTGCTTTTGCGAAGTCACAATCTCTTGGGACACTTTCTTTATTTCCGGCCGCTTCGACTTCTTCAAAGCATCTTCAGCCATCACTAAAGCTCCTTCGTGGTGGGGAATCATCGCATTGATAAATCGCAAGTCAAACTGGTCGTCAGCGGCCCCTAAATCCATGCTCATCATCATGCTTTGCATTTGTTCGGGAGTCATTGCCATCGTGTGACTCATTTGAGCGTGATAAGCCATTGGCGTACTGCTGGCTTTGGCATACCAAGCTTTTCGCCACTCTTTCATTTGATTTATTTCGCGGTTCTGAGCGGCAATCATCTCATTTGCTATTTTTTTCATTTCCGGGCGTTTGGATTTATTGAGTACCTCTTTTGCCATGTTTACAGCACCTTGATGGTGCAGTGTCATGCCATCAATAAATCGCAAATCGTAGTCGGCATCAGCCGGGCCTAAATCCATTGACATATTGTGATCCATGCCATGATTCATGCCACCCATGCCACCTTGTGCCGCGTCTGGCTTGTTGTTCACTTCGGTTGCAGCCGTAACATTTGGGGCTTGAGTTTCGCTTGTAGGAGCTTTTGAACAAGCTGCAAGCACTCCGCTGGTTAAGGCGGCTGTGGCGATCAATGTCAGCCCTGCAAAGCCGGTTTTTAATGAAATTGGTTTCATACATTTTATATGCTTAAAACGACTATTTATCTTCAGCTTTCCACATATAAATGAAATTAGGATGAAATTTTCGCATCGGAATTGTAAAAAATTATTGCTGTGCCGTCGATCGAACTCAAATTTAAGATTTACAGGACTCACAACCTAATTATGTAGGGTGCACAGTGCGCGCCTTACCCCTATGGGTAGGGTGTCAAACCACTTTTTCCATAATTCCTGATTAATTTCGCAATCCCCCTTGACACTCCAGTGGACTAGAGAAGTCCAAGCAGTTGACTCAGCCGCCGTTGTTTAAGCCGATCTCAAGACGAAGTTGGTGACAATTCAAACTGTGAAACCGGAAAATGAAGTTAGGAAAGCGATCGCATCTGTTGGCAGTTGAAGACAGAAGGCAGAATATTACCCATTCCCAATTTCAGAGTGCATATATGGATCATCTGACAGTCAAACTCCAAGGCATGAGTTGAGTCGGTCGCCCTTCTGCTGGTATCCAGCGCGTTTTTGCTGAAGTTGGACTAGACCCAAAAGCAGCTCAAATCTAAACACTGCAAGCACCAGGGAAAATTGTAGCGATACTGGGAGATGGGATTAACGATGCTCCGGCTTGGGCAATAGCGGATGTGGGAACTGCGACGCTGCTCATATAAGGGTATAAATAAGCTTTCAGGTGTTGACATATCATTAGTTGCTGATATGATGATACAAAAGAGCTTTGTATTGGAACTAAGCATATGATTGTCTCTGCTCAATCCCAGTCCACTCGCTTGAAAGCAAAACTCTTTCGTGGGTTTTCCGATCCATCACGATTGGCGATTTTGGACGTGCTGCGATCGCGTCCAATGACCGTGAGTGAAATTGTTGAAGCAACCGGGCTATCGCAATCTAACACCTCAAACCACTTGGGCTGTCTCCGTGATTGCGGTCTGGTAAACACCCTGCAGCAAGGACGGTACACCAGTTATCAACTCGCCGATGCACGAGTTGCTGAGATTTTGGAAATGGTTGAAGAGTTACTGGCTGATGTAGCAAAAGGAGTTTATGAATGTACCCGCTACAACTGCTCAGAGAACGAATAACAACAAGCTAAACAGGAGGCACGATGTCAGACTGTGGATGTCACATGGAAGCCAAGAACGCAGCCGAGCGTAAAACGTTGCGAATTCTGTTACTTATCAATGGCACAATGTTTGTCGTCGGAATTGTGGCAGGAGTTTTAGCGGATTCAACTGCCTTAGTTGCAGACTCATTAGATATGTTTGCAGATGCTTCAGTTTACACGATGTCGCTGTATGCAGTTGGCAAATCGGCGCATCACAAGAATCGTGCAGCGACTCTAAGTGGTATTTTTCAGATCACGTTAGCCGTGATGGTTGTCGTCGATGTGATTCGACGGTTTGTTTGGGGAAGTTCACCGGAATCAGGTTGGATGATGGCAATGGCTTTTTTGGCCCTGATTGCTAACAGTTATGGTTTGTACCTTCTCTCAAAGCATCGTAAGGGTGAGGTACATATGCGGGCAAGTTGGATATTTACGCAGAATGATGTAATTGCAAATTTTAGTGTGATCGTCGCAGGTTTCCTAGTCACTCTATTTAATTCTCGGTTTCCTGATTTAATTGTTGGATTGGGAATCGCAAGCCTAGTCGTTTGGGGTGGAATCAGTATTATTCGAGATACACAACGTGACAGAATGAAGCAACAACGGCTGTAGTAATACCGCTTAACAGGTTTTGCAGCAACGATTTGAACGTTTCTCGCTTCGTTTTAGTTTTTTCATCGCCGAGACATAGAAACAGTACCAAAAATAGCTATGAGTAAAATGTACTCCAGCAACTTTACTTTGGAACAATGGGAGTTGATTGAACCTTTTATTTCACCTCCAACATCTAGGGATCGTCACCCAAGGTTGAGGTGTGGAATGTCCTGAATGCAATCTTTTACCTGTTAACCCAAGGCTGTACTTGGCGTGACTTATCGGGAGACTTCCCACTTTGGCAGAGCGTCTATCGCTACTTCTGCACCTGGCGTAAAGACGGAACTTTGCTGAGGCTACATGACCGACTTAGAGCCTGGGTTAAAGTTAGCCACAACCGAGCGGTGAGTCCGTCTGAAGCCATCGTGGATAGTCAAAGCGTCAAAAATGCAGCAATGGTAAACCAAGCAATGGGATGTGACACAGGCAAGCAAATAATATGAGTCAATAATTTTTACTTAACATGAGCAAAACGATAATAATTCTTACTCTCGATCGCAACTTGTGACCGCAAACTTGAGCTAACTAGCAGCCAAACTTTTAACTCAATAATTTACCAAATTGTTAGCTTTGGAGATATAGTATGAATATATGTTCATAAGTTAATTATGTTTTTCCATCTAGGAGGCATCATGAAAAAGACAAAAGCATCAGATTCCGGCTGCTGTAGTTGCAGTCACGACGATCGCCCCGATCTCAGTAATGAGAATCATAACCATGACCACAGCCACAACCACGGGAACGGAGATTTTAACCTGAAGCAAGAATTGATTCCTGTGATATCGGTTGTTGTCCTATTTGTTGGCGGTTTAATTTTTGAAGAAAAACTGCACAACACGCCCTATTCTATAGGTGAATATCTGGTTTTCATCCCAGCCTATCTTTTAAGCGGATGGAATGTTTTAACCAGTGCGGGTCGCAACATTCTGCGAGGTCGATTTTTTGATGAAAATTTCTTAATGACTATAGCAACACTCGGCGCTGTAGCCATTCACAAACTCCCTGAAGCAGTCGGGGTGATGTTGTTTTTCAAAATCGGAGAACTTTTTCAAGAATTTGCTGTAGGGCGATCGCGTCAATCGATCAAATCGCTTTTAGAAATTCGCCCAGATTATGCCAACCTCAAGGACAACGGCGACATTAAAAAAGTTGCACCAGAAACAGTAGTCATCGGCGATATCATCCTTGTCAAACCGGGAGAAAAAATTCCCTTAGACGGTGAAATTATAGACGGCAATTCTCAGCTTGACACGTCTGCACTAACTGGAGAATCAGTACCTCGAACCGTGAAAGTTGGAGAAACAGTTTTAGCAGGAACAATTAACCAGACAGGAGTTCTCACCGTCAAAGTTACTAAACTCTTCGGTGAATCTTCAATCTCCCGAATTCTGGAATTAGTAGAAAATGCCAGAAGCAAAAAAGCTGAGACTGAGAAGATGATCAGCAAATTTGCCAGTTACTACACGCCCTTTGTAGTCTTTGCATCGCTAGCAGTGGCTTTAATTCCGCCTTTGTTCATTTCAGGAGCAACTAATGCAGACAGATTTTTGTGGGTTTACCGCGCCCTAGTCTTGTTAGTTATTTCCTGCCCTTGCGGATTGGTGATTAGCATTCCTCTGGGATACTTTGGGGGAATTGGCGGTGCAGCCAAGCGCGGGATTTTGGTTAAAGGCTCGACTTTTCTAGATACTCTGACAGCAGTCAAGACAGTTGTTTTGGATAAAACAGGAACTTTGACAAAAGGAGTTTTTAAAGTAGCACAAATTGTGCCTAAAAATGGTTTTTCCCAAACAGAGTTGATGGCAATAGCGGCTAAAGTAGAATCTCAATCCAATCACCCAGTCGCGAAATCTATTATGGAAGCTTACGGCGGAAAAATAGATTCATCGGATGTGAAAGATTACGAAGAAATAGCGGGGCACGGCATTCGGGCGAAAGTAAATAATCAAATTGTGCTTGCCGGAAATGACCGTTTGCTGCACCGAGAAAATATCCCTCACGATGTCTGCAATGCTGAAGGTACGATCGTACATTTAGGGGTAGACAACCGCTACGCTGGGTATATTTTGATTGCTGACGAGCTTAAGGAAGACGCTGTACAGGCTATTCGCGACCTCAAGAAACTGGGTGTTGAGCGAATCGTGATGCTCACAGGAGATAATCAAGCTGTAGCTGAGAGTGTTGCGAAAAAGCTCGGTTTAGATTCCTACTTAGCTGAGTTATTACCTGAAGGAAAAGTAGAGGCGATCGAAAAACTGATCTCCCAATCTAAAAAAGGCGATAAAATTATCTTCGTCGGGGATGGAATTAATGATGCACCCGTACTTGCTAGAGCTGATGTGGGCATAGCAATGGGAGGTTTGGGTTCGGATGCGGCGATCGAAACTGCCGATGTTGTAATTATGTCAGATGCACCCTCCAAGGTGGCTGAAGCCATCCAAATTGCCAGAAAAACTCACAATATTGTTTGGCAAAATATCATTTTTGCCCTGTCAATTAAAGCGATATTTATTGGTTTGGGTGTTTTTGGTTTAGCGACAATGTGGGAAGCAGTTTTTGCTGATGTTGGGGTGGCTTTAGCAGCTATTTTCAATGCGACTAGAGTTTTAAAGTAGTCGGCTGACAACTCCAGGAGGGCGGGCAATTCCTTCCTCCTTGTAGCAATTTGTAGAGGAAAGCAAATGGAAAGTATGCTCAAAATTCTGTTGGGAAGTCTAGCTCTTAGTATTATTCACGCATTAATTCCCAACCACTGGATGCCTTTAATTGCGATTGGTAAAACTGAAAATTGGTCTCGCAGCGAAACTTTGCGGGCTACAGTAATTACAGGAGTTGCTCATACCCTCAGCATTATCCTAATTGGAATTGTCGTCGGCTTATTCGGTTACAAGTTCGCTGCTACCTATGTAGAGGCCGCTGAAATAATTGCGCCTTTAGTTTTATTAGTTTTAGGAATTATCTATCTTTTGGCAGAGTTAGATAGTTCTCGCAGGCACCACCACCATCACGCGGAAACAGTTAATTTAACTACCAAGCGATCGCAATTTCAAATCCTAGCTGTTTTAGGAACAGGAATGTTTTTCTCGCCTTGCATCGAAATAGAAGCCTATTTTTTTTCAGCAGGAACGATTGGTTTGAGCGGCATACTTGTAGTTTCTGTGGTCTACTTAGTTGTGACAGTTTTGGGAATGGTTTTGCTAGTAGACTTGGGAATGAAAGGAGTTAATGCTTTAGAAGAAAAGCTGCATTTTTTCGAGGCTCACGAACAAGGATTAACCGGAGCAGTATTAATCCTTCTAGGAATTGTGGCTTATTTCATCAAAGTGTAAAATGGTTGGTAATACAATTTAGTCTTGGGAAATATCCAGCACAGGAAAAAATATTATGCGTCGTCAACGTTCCATGCCTTGGATTCACCGCTATTCTCGTCCGCTCACGGCAGGAATTGCCTCGATAGGGGCTGCGATCACTGCTTATCTAACAGTGGTTAAGTTATCCAACGGAACGGCAGTTTGTCCGATCGAAGGCTGCGATATCGTGCTTTCGAGTCCTTATGCCTATGTCTTTGGTTTGCCTCTTTCTTTGTTCGGTTTTTTGGGCTATTTGAGCATGATAGTTTTTGCCGTAGCTCCCCTATTGGTCAATCCCGCAGAACAGAAGAGTCTCCGCTCTAAGTTAGAGTCTTGGACGGGACTATTTCTGTTTGCTGGTAGCACAGCTATGACGATTTTCAGCGGCTATCTGATGTATGTACTGGCTGTTGATATTAAAGCAGCTTGTATTTACTGTATTGCATCTGCTTTGTTTGCAACTAGCTTGTTTGTCTTAGCATTAATAGGTCGCGAATGGGATGATATCGGGCAACTATTTTTTATAGGAATTGTGGTGTCTATGTTAGTGCTGATTTCCTCTCTGGCTCTTTATGCCGATGTGAATAATCTCGGTACAGCTAACGAGACTAGCATCAAGACTACGACATCTTCCGGTACTTCAGAAATTGCTTTAGCGCAGCATTTAAAAATAGTGGGTGCTAAAATGTACGGCTCTTTTACCTGCGATCATTGTCAAGCACAGAAAGCAAGTTTCGGCAAAGAAGCGGCGGGCATTATCAATTATATTGAGTGCAATCCTCAAGGGAAAAATGCTCGGCGGGATCTTTGCGAAGCTGCGAAGATTCAAGGGACTCCCACTTGGGAAATTAACGGTAAGTTTTACCAAGGGCAAAAATCTTTGCAGGAGTTAGCGGATTTATCTGGCTATCAGGGAACTCGCGAATTTAAAGAGCTCTCAAATCAGGAACGTTGACAAGAGTGATTTCTGGCGATCGACTTAATCATAGTCGATCGCACTTAAATTAAATTATCCGAAATCCGGTTAAATGCGCCCTACTCTCACCCGCAGCCCAAGCAAACGGCGCTGCAATCCAAATCCGATCGCCATCCCCGCGATTACAATGCCTGTAAAGTAAGCTAAAACAGTCAACCGCACTGAAAGAGGAGGCGCGACTCCCTCAACTTCAATACTTTGTAAAACCTGGAATGGTGAAAACTGACGGGCCCCGTTGGGTTGGGGAGAAACTTCTACCTCTACTTTGTGAGGTGCGCCATCAAAAAACTGCTCTTGCCATATCAGTTTTCCGGCTGCATCCGGGACACCTTTGTAGGCAAAAGCAATCCAATCATTTTCGAGTTGGGTGACTTTAACATTGAACAATACATCTGTGACTGGCTGATTTGTTTTGGTATCGGTGACTTGAACTTGTAAATTAGCAGCTTTCCCTACTGTCGCACTAACATCTCCAGAAAGTCGCACCTGTAAACCCTGAGATTGCACAATGGGGCTAGTTTTTTCTGTCGGTTTAGATTCTGT
Organism: Microcoleus sp. D3_18_C4; assembly: GCF_036702355.1. Lineage (NCBI taxonomy): Bacteria > Bacillati > Cyanobacteriota > Cyanophyceae > Oscillatoriales > Microcoleaceae > Microcoleus > Microcoleus sp. D3_18_C4. The sequence goes on along the minus strand of NZ_JAUBTF010000004.1, from coordinate 174,240 downwards.
CATGTGAGACATTGGCATCGACATCTCAGACTGGGCAATTTCAGCACTGACATTAACATATAACAAGGTAGCGATCGCAATTATTATCGCCCCACTTAACAGCAATCGCACTCTTTCAGGCGCTATTTCTCCTGCTTGGATTTTGGGCTTTCCTCCAATCGCCAAGCCGCCACCTAGCCCAACAACCAACAAAATCACAGCTAAAATCCCAAAATTGCGATACTTCACCCCGTTTTCCGGCACGGATAGTGTTAAAGTTTGCTGAATAGGAGTAAAAGCATTTTCTGCGATCGGAGTCACCTTTGCTAACAATTGATAATTTCCCCTAATGGGCAGCATTTGCTGGATTTGTAACTCACCTTTAGCTGCAACAGCCTCTATATCCAGCAACTTTGTTCCCTCCACGATCGGAAAATCGGTGGTAAACCAATGATTTTTAGGCGGAGTTAAAATTGTCAAACTAATTCGAGCATTCTCTAAAGGAATCCCCGCTGCATCTAAAGCTTGCAGCTTTAACGACACTGGAGATAAAGGTGTAGTTGCCTCGGCTTCAAAGGGTAAAATCTGGCTGATTGGGGGTTCAGAAGTCAGTCGCACAGTTGATTGTGGAGACTGCGAAAACCCTACCCAACCATAGAAAAAGATACTCATCATGCAGACAGCACTGATGAGCGCAGAAAACTTTAATTTTGACATTTTAATTCTGGACTTTTAAGGAATCTCGCGCGGGGTGGGGGCGGGTTTATTTAACCTGTCTGCACTCTGAGAAAGCTCGCAGGTTTACCCGCCCCAACAGGTTAAACGAATCGCACTGCAATATCTCAAATAAAAACAATCTTGTTTAGTGACAACTAACCATCAAAGTGTGGTGGCGCAGAGAGTGTACCTTGTTATGGACGGCGGGATAAGTTGTAAAGTAAACAGTCCAGACAGTCAAAGCGCATAGGGAGATGTAGAGCGTCGCTTGCACGGGTGTTGAAAGCGTCAACCGTGCCGTTTGTTGCCAAACCGAAGAAGAAGAAGATTGAGTAGTCATCATGTACCTCGCAGATGAATAAAGTAAATTTGGGCATCGGCGGGCATCCTGACTTGGAGAACTTGTCTCCTTCACAGTTGCGGGACAGTGCCGGACTTACACCGAACTTTCCCCGTTACCTCTGGTGGCTGTTCCTCACCAGAACCGATTTGATATTCAGAGCATATCACACATTCTGTTGCTGCATTCACATTACCTGGAGTGTTAGATAAAAAATACACAACTTCATATTTCTTGCAACTTTGGCGGATTTTGAGCAATACGACTGATGAAATTTAACAGAATTTGTGAGATTATGAAAATAATATGAAAATTATTTAACAATAAAACCAATGACTCACCCCGAAAACAGACCCAGCCTTCCTGAAGTCCACCGCAGCGTCCCCGTTCCCAACAGCAAAGGTTTCTGGCGTAAAATGCTGGCCTACGCAGGGCCGGGATATTTGGTTTCAGTGGGTTACATGGACCCCGGAAACTGGGCGACTGACTTAGCGGGGGGAGCCAAGTTTGGCTATGCGCTATTAAGTGTGATTTTGCTATCTAATTTGATGGCAATTTTGCTGCAATCACTCTGCGTGCGTTTGGGAGTGGCAACGGGACGAGATTTGGCACAAGCTTGTCGAGATTATTTCAGTCCGCGAGTCAGTTTTTTGCTGTGGATACTTTGTGAAATTGCTATTTCTGCTTGCGATTTAGCTGAACTTGTTGGAAGTGCGATCGGACTGCAATTGCTATTTGGTATTCCCTTAGTTTGGGGAGTGTGCATCACTGCGCTAGATGTAATAATGGTATTATTTTTACAAGGAAAAGGCTTTCGTTATATCGAAGCTTTGGTGATTACGATTATTGCAATTATTGGCGGTTGTTTTATTGCAGAAATGATTTTTGCAAAACCTGATGCCGGAGGAGTTTTACTCGGTTATGTTCCCAGCCTAGAGATTTTGCAAAATCAGGCAATGCTTTATATTGCGGTGGGTATTTTGGGGGCAACTGTGATGCCGCACAATCTTTACTTGCATTCGTCGATCGTGCAAACTCGCTCTTGGGAAGAAACTGCTGATAAAAAATGGGAAGCAATTAAATTTGGCACAATTGATTCCACCGTAGCGCTGTCAATAGCTTTGTTTATTAATTCAGCAATTCTGATATTGTCGGCTGCAAGCTTTCATTTTTCCGGGTATCAAGAAGTAGCAGAAATTCAAGATGCTTACAAACTGCTTTCTCCGGTACTGGGTGTGGGTTCTGCTAGTGCAATTTTTGCCTTTGCTTTATTGGCTTCGGGGCAGAACTCAACCTTGACAGCAACTTTAGCAGGACAGATTGTGATGGAAGGGTTTCTAAATTTTCGGCTGCGACCTTGGTTGCGGCGCTTGCTGACTCGACTGATTGCAATTGTGCCGGCTTTGATCGTAATTATCTTGTTTGGTGAAGGCAGTACAACTAATTTACTGGTTTTCAGTCAAGTGATTCTCAGTTTGCAATTACCCTTTGCAGTAATTCCCTTGGTAATGTTTACCTCAAACCGCAACTTAATGGGAGAGTTTGTGAATCCATTTTGGCTGAAAGCCTTAGCTTGGTTAGTGGCTAGTATTATAGTAGGATTAAATAGTTGGCTGTTATTGCAGACTATTTTCTAGTAATCTGCGATTGCGGTAGAGGCAGGAACACATTTAATATTTGATGCCTTAATGTGTCCATATAAAATGGGAGAAAGAGTAAGAGCGTTAAAGTTGTTACGCTCAGTAACGCCAGGAATGCTATTGATGTGGGATAGAGGCTTACATTCTTATGCGATGGTAGAAGCTACAGTCAGTAAAGGTTGTGAGTAGAAGAGTGCGAATTCCATCCAACGTTAAATTCTTAAACCAAACACTATTAGATGATGGTTCATATTTGAGGAAAGATTTATCCATCAGGCAAACTAAGAAAAAAAAGATTTAAGCCCATACAGGTAAGAGTAATTGAGTACACAATTGAGGCTCCCGAACACCCAGTCACACAAATTAGATATCGTTTAATTACGAGCTTGTTGGACGCTGAAAAATTTCCAGCCCAGTCACTTGCTTGTGAATATCATCAACGTTGGGAAGTCGAGAATACTATTGATGAAGTCAAAGTACATTTATTGGGAAGAAAAACTCATATTCGTTCTCAAAGACCGAAAGAAGTGGTACAAGAAATTTATGGTTTACTACTAGGACCGAAGAGCTGTACGGTCATTAATTTTTCAAGCTGCAAGCAGTGCCGGTGTTTCACCATTGCGTCTGTCTTTTACTGGAACATTACGAGTGATTCGTCGTGCTCTGCCAAAATTCCAGCGGTTACAACCACAAGAAATTCTCTTCTTTTGAATTGGTTAACTTTAGAGATACTTGACCAACTTCTACCTGAAATGGTTCATAGAAACAACCCAAGAGTTGTGAAAAAGCCTGTCTCAAAATTTCGCTCTAAACAAGTTAAACACAGAGGTACTGGAATAATAATGAATCCTCCTGTATTTATTGTTTTAAGCACTGCATAGCCCTTAACTGAACCGTATTGGCGCAGAAGGGACAGGTCCACACTTGGCCTTGATTGAAGGGAAGCATGACTCCCTGCGTGCGATCGGCGCCCCAATCTAGGATACACCGACTTTGAAAACACGCCCTAGGGATTCAAGAGACAGCAGATCATGGTGTCCAGGGTGTTGATTTCTCCTTTTTAGAGGTTCTCAAAAATTTCTTTTCATTCCCCCTTGACACTCCAGTGGACTGGATACTGCAAGATAGGATTAACCCCTCAAAGGAAAGGAAAAATACAACCATGACACTACAGCTAAAAGTCCCTAACATGGCGTGTTCAGCTTGTGGCGAAACCATTACCAAAGCCATCAAGACAGTAGATGCCGCCGCAAATGTTCAGGCAGATCCCAAAACCAAACTGGTCAATATCCAAACTCAAGCATCTGAAGCCGCCATTACAGAGGCAATTACAGTGGCAGGTTATCCCGTTACCTGTCACTAAAGATTTCTCAGACCCATTTTAAGGATGAAAATAAGGAGATTTTGTATGGAAAACGCCACTATGAAACTGCGAGGCATGAGTTGTGCCTCTTGTGCAAGTAACATCGAAGAGGCAATCCGCTCAGTTCCGGGAGTTGAGACGTGCAATGTTAATTTTGGAGCTGAACAAGCCAGCGTTACCTATAATCCCAGCCAAACTGATGTAGCAGCGATTCAGGATGCCGTGGATGCGGCTGGATATTCTGCTCTGCCGATGCAAGATGATGTACTTGCCCCAGAAGATGATGCAGAACGGCAGGCGCGGCAAAGTGAAAATCAGGACTTGACCCGCAAGGTGTGGGTTAGCGGTATTATCAGCGCCGTTATCGTGATTGGCTCGCTGCCTGCGATGACGGGATTGCCTATTCCCTTGATTCCCATGTGGCTGCACCATCCCTGGCTACAACTTGTACTCACTACTCCAGTATTGTTTTGGGCGGGTAGGTCTTTCTACATCAATGCCTGGAAAGCCTTGAAGCGTCATACCGCGACAATGGATACGCTAGTAGCGATCGGGACAGGGGCAGCTTACCTCTATTCTCTATTTCCCACCTTCTCTCCCCAGTGGTTTATCAGTCAGGGTCTTAAACCAGATGTGTACTTTGAAGCGGCATCTGTAATTATTGCATTGCTCTTGCTAGGACGACTGTTGGAAAACCGCGCTAAGGGACAAACCTCAGAAGCAATTCGTTCTCTTATGGGTTTGCAGGCAAAAACGGCGCGGGTAATTCGTAATGGACGAGAAGTGGACATTCCCATCGCTGAGGTAGTGTTGGAAGATGTCATTCTAGTTCGTCCGGGTGAAAAGATTCCCGTGGATGGCGAGATTATTGATGGCTCCTCAACGATTGATGAGGCAATGGTGACGGGTGAAAGTGTACCCGTGAAAAAGCAGCCTGGTGATGAAGTGATTGGAGCGACTATTAACAAGACTGGAAGCTTCAAATTCCGAGCCACACGAGTGGGTAAAGATACGTTTTTGGCGCAAATCGTTAAACTGGTGCAGCAAGCGCAAGGCTCCAAGGCACCGATTCAGCGATTAGCCGATCGCGTTACGGGATGGTTTGTCCCTGTTGTGATTGCCATTGCGATCGCTACCTTCATCATTTGGTACAACATCATGGGCAACGTCACAATGGCATTGATTACCACCGTGGGCGTGCTGATTATTGCTTGTCCCTGTGCGCTTGGCTTAGCCACGCCAACCTCGATCATGGTGGGTACAGGTAAAGGGGCAGAAAACGGAATTTTGATTAAAGGTGCAGATAGTTTAGAACTGGCGCACAAACTGCAAACTGTTGTTTTAGACAAAACAGGCACGATTACCCAAGGTAAACCCACTGTAACGGACTTTATAACGGTTAATGGTACCGCCAATGGTAACGAGCTAAAACTTCTGCGCCTCGCTGCATCCGTCGAACGGAATTCAGAACATCCTCTGGCAGAAGCGGTGGTGCAATATGCCCAATCTCAAGGAGTGGAGTTGACGGATTCACGGGAGTTCGAGGCTCACGCAGGCAGTGGTGTGCAAGGGTATGTATCCAATCAATCGGTGCAAATTGGAACTCATCGTTGGATGAACGAATTGGGAATTGATACCAGTAGTTTGCAGCCACCGTGGGATCGATTGGAATATCTCGGTAAGACGGTTATCTGGATTGCCATAAATGGCAAAGTAGAAGGAATTATGGGCATTGCCGATGCCGTAAAACCATCTTCTGTTGTCGCAATTCGCACTTTACAAAAGATGGGATTAGAAGTGGTAATGCTAACAGGTGATAACCGTCGCACGGCAGAAGTCATAGCGCAGGAAGTCGGCATCAAACGAGTTATTGCAGAAGTTCGTCCCGATCAAAAAGTCGCTCAAATCGAAAATCTTCAGGCAGAGGGAAAAATTGTCGCAATGGTGGGGGATGGAATCAATGATGCACCTGCACTTGCTCAAGCTGACGTAGGCATGGCAATTGGCACAGGAACAGATGTCGCGATCGCAGCTAGCGATATCACTCTAATTTCTGGTGACTTACAAGGCATTGTTACTGCCATCCAACTGTCTCGCGCTACGATCCAAAACATCAAACAAAATCTGTTTTTTGCCTTTGTCTACAATGTGGCAGGCATTCCGATCGCCGCCGGAATTCTTTTCCCGATTTTTGGATGGCTCCTCAATCCAATTATTGCCGGGGCAGCAATGGCATTTAGTTCCGTTTCTGTAGTAACAAATGCGTTGCGTCTCCGTAACTTTCGACCCAAAAATGTTGGCTAATTTGATTCGTGCTTAAGAGGGAATAATGATGAACAAGCAACTTACATTTCTAGGAACATTAGCAGGATTTGGATTTCTGCTTGGGGTAATTTCCGGTTCAATTTTTGGAGTGTTAACGTAGCCTATTTTTGCACTCTGATGAATGAAACATCGAACGATAGCGCGGGTTTAGTCAATCACGAAGGAAATTCACTAAATACCTTTGTTCAAAACCCGCTCTTACTCCCATAATCTTGTGTATTTTTTAGGAGGTTTTCAAATGATCGGCAAAACAACAATTATCGGTACTATTGCTAGTCTGGGGGTTGTACTAGGAATGTTATCTGGTGAAGGAATAGCGCAAAATACCCATGAAACACACCAAACTCAAACACAGCAAAAAAGTCAGTTTCAGCGCATTGAACAACCCTTAAGTAACAAGATTTTAGTTACTTTGGCTGGAATCGGGTTAATTAGTTTAGAACTTTGGTGGTTTCTCCTTAGCAAACCCAAATCTCAGAAAGCAGTTACAGCCAGTGGAGGAATTCAAGAAGTAACCGTCACCGTTGATGGTGGCTATGAACCCAGCCGCATTGTTGTGCAAGCTGGACAACCCGTGCGTCTTAACTTTCACCGCCAAGATCCTAGCAGTTGTTTGGAACAAGTCTTAATTCCAGATTTTCATATTGCAGCAGATTTGCATCTGAATCAAGTAACCTCTGTTGAATTCACACCTAAAAAAGCTGGCAGTTATGTCTTTAGCTGTGGCATGAATATGTTTCGAGGCGAAATTATCGCCACCGAAGACCCACAACTTGAATCAACGGGGTTCGAGGAACCTCAAACACTAACAGAATCCCAGTTCAATTCATCCATGTCAACACATCAGCCTGAAACAATAATTGACGCTGAAGCTATGCAAATCAATCCAACTGTTGACCAGGGCATCCAGAAAGTGAGTATCATTGTTAACAAAGGCTACACGCCCAATCATCTGGTAGTTAAAGCAGGTAAACCCGTTCAACTCCACTTTTTACGTGAAACTTCTAGTGCTTGTTTAGCGAAAGTGCTGATTCCCGATTTTGGCATTGCTACCGATTTGTCTTTGAATCAAGTAACAACCATTGAATTCACTCCCGAAGACGTAGGAAACCACACTTTTAGTTGTGGCATGAATATGTTTCGCGGTACCATAGAAGTGCAAGCCGCTAACGTCTCTGACCCAGATGAAATGGCTGCTCAAGCCTTAAATAACTGACCGTCAACCAAGTGCGATCGCTCGAATGGTTTGTCCAAACGCCTACTGCTACCCAAAGTTGCGACATTCAGGCGATCGCCACTCAGGCATTCAAAAAAATTTCTAGCCCCTCTTGACTCTCCATCCCACTGGATAGTTTATCATAAGCTTAGAGTTGGATTCAGTAGAGGAAATGAGTATGTTAGTTCAAGAAAAGCAAAAACTCATTGGTTTAGTTGCGAAGGAAAGCGGCGTACCGATCAAAACCATTCGCTACTATGAGGAACTCGGTTTAATCAAGGCATCAGGCAGAACCGAAGGGAAATATAGATTATTTAATTCTGATATTTTGACTCGGCTAAGGTTTATTAAACGCGCCCAAACTTTGGGATTAACTTTAGCCGAGATTCAAGAATTATTGACGGTTCACGATGGGGGAGAGTTGCCTTGTGAACACATCAAAGTCCAGTTGCAAGATAAACTGCTCGCTATCGATCTACAAATGCAGCAACTACTTATCCTCAAACTAGAGTTGGAAGGATTACTTTCAGGTTCGCCCACCTTACTAGAAAAGGTTGATTCCATCATTTGTCCTCTGATTCAAAAAAAGTAAATTCTTCTATAACTTAATTGTTTCGATCGGTGTGTCAACGGAGGTTATAGAAGTTGACACACTGGTTTTTTATCAAAAAATAATATCGCTCAAGACAACGGCCCCATACACTGATTAAGGCAAGTCCAACAGTTATGGTCAAAGTGAAAAAATCAGGGTTTATATATTTTCTGCCTGCCTAAATATTAGAGTTGCAACACATTAAAAAAGATGAATTAGCAGGGCAAATATTTGACAATGAGCTAGAGCTTGCCTACGCCGTAATTCAGGGAGTAGAAGTTAGATAGAGGAGAAAGAAAAAACTACCGTACCCAACGTGTTAAATTTAAATCCAATCACTACACTAGGCTTTTCGTTACATAAAGATAATTTTTCCCGCCTACCTACTTATATGTCGATTTATTCTGGAAAAATTTGTCAATATTTTTTCGCTACCCCCTTGACTCTCCAGTCGAATAGAGAATTTAAGCTGTTATTAGTAGGTTGAGTAAGTTCACGATTGATTTACTCAACAAAGTTCACCCATCAATCACCATCGATTAGAAATTGAAGGCTATGGTACTGCAACTAACTGTTCCTAAACTGGCTTGTTCTGCTTGCGTGAATGCTATCACCAAAGTTATTCAAACACTTGATTCTACTGCCTCGGTTCAAGCCAATCCAAAAACCAAACTTGTCAGCATAGAAACTCAAGCCTCCGAAACAGCAATCAAAGAAGCAATAGCTGCGGCTGGCTATCCATCCGTGTAAACCTTTTAGTTTTTTTTCCTGCCAGCGGTTAGCTTTTGGCTAGCCGCCAATCCTAAATATTCATCTTAACTCTGGAGTTTATCAGTAGTTTAGAGGATTCATTTACAAGAATGCCCTTAACTAAAAACTCCAAACGAGAACAGCAAAGTCTGAACCCCTGATAAATCGACAACCTCAAGTTTACTAACTGGAGAAAACAATGAACCCATTTTTAACTGCAATTGCTATCACTTCAACTCTCATCCTAGCTCAAGCTTGCTCCTCACCCTCAAGCACGAAATCTGGCGAAACATCAACTTCTTCTGCCTCACAAGTGGCAAATACAAGTTCTCATGAGGGTCATGTAATGGATAATTCCCAGACATCAGGAGCTAATAAAAATCTTCATGAGGGTCATAATATGGAGGATTCCAAAACCCATGACGCTGGAGAACAACATCATGATGGTGGTCATTCGGGACATTCAGATGCCGAACCTGCGAATGCTATCGCTAAGCTGACAGTTCCCTCCAATATCGCGCCCAAAACTCCCGTACCTTTGGTAATTGAAGTCCAAAACAAAGAGGGAAAGTCTATTGCTGATTTTGATAAATTCCAAGAACAATTAATGCACCTGATTGTCGTTAGCGATGACCTCCAATATTTCAATCATATTCACCCCACCTATAAAGGAAATGGACGCTTTGAAGTTCAAACGGATTTTCCCGGCTCAGGTGGTTACACGTTGTTCAGTGATTACAAACCAGCCGAAAAATCAGAACAAGTTTCTGTCTTAAAAATGCAAGTTCCGGGTCAAGCTTTAGCTCTGTCCAAAGTTGACATGGCTACCACCAAAACTTCGGGAAATACTAAGGCTAACCTCACGTTTTCTCAACGTCAAATAAAAGCTGGACAAGGAGTTAACTTAATTTTCAATTTGCAAGATGCTAGTAGCAACCAACCGCTGAAGGATTTACAGCCCTATTTAGGGGAAAGAGGACACTTAGTTATCCTCAAGCAGTCATCACCGTTGACAAAAGCCGACTATATTCATGCTCATGCCTTGAAAGATACTCCAGCAGGGGAGGTTCACTTTATGACCAGTTTCCCCCAACCAGGAAAATATAAGCTTTGGGGGCAGTTCAATCGTAATGGTCAAATTGTCACGGCTGATTTTTGGGTAAAGGTGGAATAGTTATACTCGCATTTTTTGTTTCTGAAGCCGAGAAACAGATTTTTGTTTCAAATGCTTGATTTATAAACATTTTGCTATCAGCTAACTACTGGTGGCTGATAGCAAAACTCCTTGGCGATAAATCATGAGTAAACTCTGGAATCATCGGAATTACAACCTTCTTCAAACACCAATCTTCAAATCCATTCAGAGTCTGCTTCTTGTCGGCGATCGTCCCCTTGGTTATTGCTCGTGTTGCTCCTTGTGGGCGGTGGAGGGATTGGACTGTGGCGCGTTTTTGCTCCGACTCAGGAAAAGTGGCAGGGTGGGGGTGAACTTGGACGTACACTTTTTTAGACTGCGATACTAAAAATCCGGTGGGTGTTGGTTTTAGCAACGGCGGTTATTCTCGATACTGGCAAGAAGAACGCTGGCTGTCTTCGGTTTAAACATTCAAGAGCGAGGAAAACTGCCACTTCCCGCGTTCCTTAACACCAAAAGCCAGGTTTCAGTACCATCACAATTGGGCTTCAACCCAGATTATTTGTAACGCCCCAGGTTTTACTGCTGTGCCTTATGCAGCAGCCCGTGTAGAAACTTCTTCAAGAATAGAAAATAATTCATCTAGCAGTTTAAAAGGATGCAGGGGTGCGATGGCGTTCCGCCCCGCAAGCTACGGCATCAGTTACGCTTGCTGTCAGAATGTCCTAACTGTGGGGCGAGGTTTAAGGTTCCGGCGTTGTGGGAGCATGGGTGTTGTGAGCGGTGTCGGTTGCCTTTTGGAGGGATGAGTGCATATCACAAAGCTATTTGAGCGAAGTATTTTTCTGGATTAACTTGAGCTAACTGGATGGAGATAACCTTGACAACTTCACAGGCAAATTTCTTACACTAAAAACATATCTAACGGTTAGACACGCCAAATAACGCGAACAATCATAAATCAGATCGCCCCGTCACTCCGCTTCAGCCATTTCACTTACCCAAATTCCGTGAGTTTACCAGGTACGAGATACTGCCTAATGAGTTAGCTTTGATGTAAGCTCTCCCAAAAGCCTTTCCGTCAGCTAGGTTCATAATTACTGATGGAGCTAATTTCTTGGGAATACTTTATAGAGAGACTTTCAGGCGACAAATAATGAATAAGAAAGACCTGAGTGAACCTGATATTTGCGATCGCTACATTACACCTGCCCTTTATGAGGCGGGTTGGAAAAAGAGTCAGATTCGCCGGGAATATGGCTTTACAGACGGTCAGATGATAGTTCGGGGTCAGATGGCGGCGCGAGGAGCTAGGAAACGGGCAGATTACCTGCTGTATTATCCAGCAAATCAGCCGATCGCAGTCATTGAAGCCAAAAACAACAAGCATAGTGTGAGAGCAGGAATACAGCAGGCACTGGCCTACGCAAAGGCTCTGCGAGTTCCCTTTGTCTTTTCCTCGAATGGGGATGCCTTCTTATTCCATGACAAGAGTGGAACCTACGCTCAGATAGAACAGCAACTCGGCCTGAATGCCTTTCCATCACCAGAGGAACTATGGCAGCACTATAAACAGGGGAAAGATTTACAATCCGTTAATCAGGATTTGCTAACGTCGTCCTATTTCTTTGAGATTGGCGGGAAGGAACCCCGCTACTATCAACAACTTGCAGTCAATCGCACAATTGAAGCGATCGCTCGTGGTCAGAGACGGTGTTTGTTGGTGATGGCAACCGGAGCAGGTAAAACTTACACAGTTTTTAATATTATCTGGCGACTGTGGAAGACGAAAGTTGTCAAACGGGTTTTGTTTCTGGCCGATCGCAATGCACTGGTAGACCAAACGATTATTAATGACTTTCGCCCCTTTGGTGAGGTCATGACCAAGCTAGACCGCAGCCTGGTTGATAATGAAACTGGGGAGATTACTACCGCCTATGAAATCTATCTGGGACTGTATCAAGCAATCATCGGCAATGAAGAACGAGATAATCTCTACGAGAAATTCGACCGAGATTTCTTCGACCTGGTGGTGATTGATGAGTGTCACCGGGGCAGCGCAGCAGATGACTCCAATTGGCGACAGGTACTCGATTATTTTTCAGAGGCGATTCAGGTAGGACTGACGGCAACGCCAAAGGAAACCAAATACGTCTCAAATATTGATTACTTTGGTAAACCGATTTTTGAATACTCCCTCAAGCAGGGAATCGAAGATGGTTTCCTGGCTCCCTTCCGCAGGATACAAGTTGGCTTAGATAAAGACCTGGAAGGTTGGACACCAGAAGCAGGAGAATATGATGATAACGGTCAACTAATTGAGGAGCGGGACTATAACCTGCTGGACTATGACCGAAGCATTACCTTTGACAAACGGACTCAACGGGTAGCGGAATATGTCAGTCAGTTCCTTCACGATGGCGACCCAATGCGGAAGACTATTGTGTTTTGTGAGGACATTGACCACGCCCAACGAATGCGAGAAGCCTTGGCTAACGTAACGCTGAATCGAGGGCTTGTTCTCAAAGACCATCGTTACGTCATGCGAATTACGGGGGATGAGAAGGAAGGTAAAGCTCAAATCGATAACTTTATCAATCCCAAAGAAACGTATCCAGTGATTGCCACGACATCTAAGCTAATGACGACGGGGATAGATGCCCAAACCTGCCATGTGATTGTGTTGGATCGGCGTATCGAATCCCTAACGGAGTTTAAGCAGATTATTGGTCGGGGTACACGCTTACGCCCCGACTATGGCAAGAACTTCTTCACGATTATTGATTTCCGCAACGCCAGCCACCGCTTTGATGATCCGGATTGGGACGGCCCACCGATTCAGGATGAAGACTTTGGTAAAGAGAGTCCACCAACCGGAACGGTCGCTAGTACAGAAGCAAAAGGGAATGATGATGGCAGGGACGTGGGCGATAATGACGATCGCATCGGCACTGACTTGTCAGTTCGCATCAAGTATCGAGTCGGTCGGCAGGAGTTCGAGGTAGCAAAGGAGCGGGTGAGCTATTACAACAAGGATGGACAACTGACTACAGAGTCGCTCAAGGATTATACTCGTCGCACTGTCAGCGAGGCATACCAGTCTCTCGACCATTTTCTCAATAAGTGGAACGAAGCCGATCGCAAACAAGCGATTGTTGAAGAGTTGAAAGAGCATGGGGTAATTCTAGAAGCTTTGGAAGATATGGTCGGTAAGGACTATGACCTCTTCGACTTAGTTTGCCATGTTGCTTTTGACCGTCCACCCCTAACTCGTAAAGAACGGGCCGATAAAGTACGGAAGCGGGATGTATTTGCCAAATATGGTGCAACTGCCTGTATTGTATTGAATGCTCTATTGGATAAGTATGCAGATCGGGGCATCATCGCGATCGAAGATACGACTGTTTTACAGCTTGACCCGTTTGCCAAACTGGGAACTCCGATGGAGCTCGTCCGCAGCTTTGGTAACAAACAGCAGTACAAAGCCGCGATTCGAGAGCTAGAGTCTCTGTTGTACCAAAACCGAGGGGCTTGAGCCTGTTACCCAACTAGAGTACAACTGTTTTTTAGTATCTTTTGAGAAGGACGTTTTTATGTCGTTGAGTGCCACCATTAAATCGATTCAAGACATCATGAGGAAAGATGTCGGGGTGGATGGCGATGCCCAGCGCATTGGTCAGCTTGGCTGGATGGTGTTCTACAAAATTTTCAGCGACCAGGATGCCGAGCTGGAGTTGAATGATGATAACTACGATTCACCGCTGCCTTTGGATCTGCGCTGGGATGAATGGGCAGATAGCAAGAAATTGGGCAAGAATGCACCCACGGGAGAGGACTTGTTGCAATTAGTTGATGGACAATTGTTTCCCACACTCAAGGAACTGGCGGTTGATGACCTCGAAGGAATTGCTCTAGAACGAGCCAAGCTGCTCAGGAGTGTGTTTCAGGATGCCTACAATTACATGAAGTCGGGTACATTGCTGCGGCAGATGGTAGACAAGATTAACGAAGGCATTGACTTTAACCAGTCCCAAACCCGCCATGTCTTTGGTGACATTTACGAACAAATTCTCAAAAACCTTCAGAGTGCCGGGAATGCCGGAGAGTTTTATACGCCTCGTGCGGTGACTCAGTTTGCCGTGGATATGGTGAATCCACAACTGGGCGAGAAGGTATTTGATCCTGCCTGCGGTACGGGTGGCTTTTTGACCTGTGCTTATGAACATCTGAAAAAACAAGCGAATTCGCCTGAACAGTTACAACGGGTGAAACGAAGCATTCTGGGGGTGGAGAAAAAACAATTGCCTCACCTGCTTTGTGTGACCAACATGATGGTGCATGGCATTGAGGTGCCGACGACTGTGCTGCACGACAATACACTCCGCAAACCGCTCCGGGACTATGGGCGCGAAGACCAGGTGGATATTGTGGTGACGAACCCGCCCTTTGGTGGCATGGAGGAGGATGGAATTGAGCGGGGTTTTCCTAGTGAGTTTCAGACGCGGGAAACGGCAGACCTGTTTTTAGTGCTGGTAATGGAACTGCTGAAGGATGGGGGTAGAGCGGCGATCGTTCTCCCGGATGGTACGTTGTTTGGGGAGGGTATCAAGTCTCGCATTAAACAGAAGCTGCTGCGCGACTGTAATCTGCACACGATTGTGCGGCTTCCGAATGGGGTGTTTAGTCCTTACACTGGCATTCGCACCAATGTCTTGTTTTTCACCAAAGGTGAACCTACTACAGAAGTTTGGTATTACGAGCATCCTTACCCAGCGGGGGCGAAGTCTTACAACAAGACCAAGCCAATGCGGATTGAGGAGTTTGATGTCGAGAAAGCCTGGTGGGAGAACCGCGAGGAAACTGAATATGCCTGGAAGGTTTCTGTTGAGGTAGTCCCCTGAAGGAAAGGATCGAGAGAATAAAACTGAATTCAAAGAAAAGTAGGCATTTAGAGTTGTAAACTAGCATTGTAATGATGTACGAAGCGCCAAATTGCAGCAATATGATTTTCTAATTTTTTAGAGAAGGCTAAGCTCTTTCTTACCAGTCGAGAAACTCTTTGTCGAATAGTACAGTTGAAGCGCTCGATATAGCTAGTCAAACCACTGTCTTTATCTACACTTTGATGACGTTTGCTGGGCAATACAGAATCATAAGCACTCCAATGGTCTGTATAAATTACTGCACATTGACGGTACACTGGTGGTATTGAATTCCATAAAGATTGAGCCGATACTGCGCTACGATCTCCAATATGTACACCAACAATTTCCCTAGTCTCGGCATCCAATGCCAGCCAGACCCACTGCTGATTCCCTTTACTATCAACGAATGACCATAACTCATCCATCTGAACATTCAAGCGCTTTTTTTCCTTGGGAGTCACCTCTACTTGCTTCTTAACAGCAGCCGCTTGGCTATTGACATATCGCTGCACTGTATCTTCTGACACTTGCAGTACCCGAGCAATCCCCGCTTGAGAAATACGTTCAAGTAACATCCGTGACATTAATTCCTTTTGTTCTTTTGTAATAGGTTTCCATGCCGGATTTAAAACAAATTGACGGCCACATTCTCGACATTTATAGTTTTGTTTACCATGTCGAGTTTGACCGTTCCGACTAACTTCTTTTGAGCCACAATTAGGACAATGGGGAATCTCTATTGTCATATCACACTATGGTAAACACTTCTCTCTAATAGTAACTTACTCGATCCTTTCCTTCAGGGCACTACCTCTGTTGAAACGATCGCTTCCAATGGCTACAACCTGGATATCAAGAGCCCTAACGCCCCAGAAAATATCCATGAAGACCCAATAGCGCTGCTGAAACAATATCAGGAAGCTGTTATTAAGGCAGAAAATGACCGCCAAGCCTTGAAAAACAGCTTGGTAGCAGCCCTAGAACGAGGTGAGTATTGATGGATTTCAACACGTTTTTAGAAAAGTTTGATGTGATCGCAGAAGCTCCCGGTGGTATTCCCAAACTGCGATCGCTTATTTTAGAGCTGGCAGTGCGGGGAAAGTTAGTACCGCAAAATTCAGAAGATGAGCCTGCCATTTTCCTGGTAAAGCAGACCATCGAATCAAAGCAAGAATTATTAAAGGCAAAGAAAATCCGTAAAACAGAAACTTTGTTTCCTTCACAAGGCTTAATTAAAACAAAAGTTCCATTGGATGGATGGGTTATTGCTCCATTGGGAATGCTCTGTTTGTTGTTGGTGGATGGCTCTCATAATCCACCACCTAAGCAGGAAAAAGGCATTCCCATGTTAAGTGGTCAAAATGTTCGAGATGGATACATAACATTAGACGCTTCTCGATATATAACTGAAAAAGAGTATGAACACGAAATGTCTCGAACTCCTATTCAAGCAGGAGATGTTTTCTTATCGATTGTTGGTTCTATTGGACGTTCAGCCGTTGTTCCTGAAGAATTTCCAAGATGCGCTCTACAAAGAAGTATTGCTTTAATTAGAACAGACTTGTATGCACACTATCTATCTTTATTTTTACGCTCACCAATAGCACTTCAATATTATGAGCAACATGGCAAAGGCACGGCACAAAAGGGGATTTACCTTAATAAACTATCGGAGTTGGAAGTTGTAATTCCACCACTAGCTGAACAGAAGCGGATTGTTGAAAAGGTGGATGAGTTGATGGCGTTGTGCGATCGCTACGAAGCGGCCAAGCAAACGCGAGACAGCCTGCGGCAAAAACTGAGGGGAAGTGCGATCGCCTCCCTCATGAACTCCGAAAGAGATAAGGAGTTGGATACTGCTTGGGCCTTTGTCCGCGACAACTGGCAGAACCTCAGCCAACAGCCCGGAGATGTGGATAGCTTAAGAAAATCAGTTTTGCAATTAGCTTTGCGAGGAAAATTAGTACCACAGGATTATACGGATGAATCGGCATCAGTCCTATTAGGAAAAATCAGCAGTAGTAAAAAAGAACTCATTCAACAAGGCAAAATTAAAAAGTCTGCACTTTTTAGCAAACCATTAGTAGAGCAGCAGTTCTTTGAGTTACCTAAGACTTGGAAGTGGGCAAGACTAGATGACATTACTCTGTCAATAACCGATGGTGAACACGCAACCCCACCAAGAGTCAGCAATCCTGAAGTTCCTCTGGGTACTGCAAAAAATATTCGAGATGGTTTTCTAGATTTCAATAACACCGATTATGTAAATACTGAAACAGCGGAAAAATGCTGGAGGAGATGCAAACCTACCCACAATGATATTTTGATGGTTTGTGTAGGTGCAACGACTGGACGATTATGCCTCATAAAAGAGCCTCCAGATTTTGTGATTGTTCGTAGTGTTGCACTAATAAGAACATTTGCAAACTTTATTTATCCTGAATACGTAGCACTTGCAATCAATAGTCCTCTTCTCCAACAGCAGGTATGGAGCAACGTAAAACAATCCGCTCAACCATGTTTGTATATCAACAAAATCCAAATCTTGACTTTGCCCATTCCACCTTTAGCCGAACAAAAACGCATTGTCGCCAAAGTCGATGAGCTAATGCAACTCTGCGACAAGCTTGAAGCCAGCCTACGCCAGAGCCAGCAATGGGCAGAGAGCCTTGCCGCATCCGCCATCAGCCACCTGACAATTTAGATATTGGTAGGTTAGGCTTCAGCCAGTAAATATGGGCTATTCTGACTGAACCGTGCAGCCGATCTACACAGCATTACAGCTTTTGCCGCGTCGATCAGACTTTTCGTACTAGAACACAAAAAGCCCGATCGCCTTGCCGCCAGCCACAGTCCGGCACTTGCCGATCGCACTTAAGGCAACCGCTCCGACCGTACCGACCGTGCAGCCGATCGGGTTTATGAAACAAATTGCCATTCAAGATTCCTGCCGGAATCTAACACCCATCAATGTTACAGAAGACGAACTCCGCCAGAATTTTTGCTTTGTGGGCTGATAAAAAAGTAAAAAAAAAACTGGATTTACAGGGAAGAAATAGAAAGCAATGGCTAGATGCTACTTAGGGATGATTTTAAGCTCAATTGATTATGCAATTTGATGGGATAAGTTTATGATTCCGATTCTTCTAAGTTTTCTTTTTCATTTTTTGAGGTTGTTTCAGTGACTTTAGGGATAATACTTCCTGTAGTTAATTGATGCGAAAAACTTTGAAGAATAAAGTTTGCTGCTGTTTTTGAAGCATTGACAGCTAGTTGTGCATGAGATTTTGCTGGTGCATATTCTCTAGCGTGTCTATCAGCCATAATATTACTTATTCCACTTAATCCATCAACAACATTAGTTAAACCTTGAATCATCTGGCGTAAAGAGCCAGCAATATCTTTTCTTGACGTATCAAGTTTGAGAAGTTCTTTCACACGGGCTAATAATGAAGGTAAATCGCCATTCTGCGTAGGAGGAGCTTGATTTAATTCGTTTTCTATATGCCGCAAGGCTGCTTCTAATAATGTACGAGCATTTGTAATAGCACCATCAAAATCACCGTTCATAATTTTTTCTTCACATTTCTGGCTTAGTTCTTCAATGTAAGCATTATTAAACAGCATTTCAAATTGAACAGCTATATCTCGGTTATCCTTGACTTCATATAATTTGTTTATTTTTACGATTTTATAATTATCAAATTCTAAAAAACTATTTAAATGTTCTACTACTTCTTCAAGGTTATAATTTTTTTCTGTTTTATCAAAATACTTAGGATGTAAAACTTTACGGAAAACTTTACGTAAATCAGAAGTTCCATTAATTTTTTTAATTGTGTACTCCGTATAGTCTTTTCTATCTGTAGGTAAATATGTTTTCTCTGGATCAATTCTTTTAAACTCCTCAAAAAATTTTCTAAGTTCTGAATAAGTTCTACGAGGTGAACAGCCTCCATCCCCAGTAATAACTAGCGTTAATTCAGTAATTGTTATTTGTGAAATGTTCATTTTATTACTTATCTAAGTTAACTTCAAGTTTTTTGTTGTTGAGCCGATAGTACGCCGATCGCCTAAAACATCTCATCAAGCAATTCAGTAACGTCTCGCTGGTCACGCCCCCGGTTATCGTCATACACCATCAGAGTGTTCAGATTCTTGTGCCTGCTGAGTTTCTGAACTTTTCGCACATCCCCGTCTGTTGCGTCCAGTGCCGCCGTGATTGCCGAGTGACGGATGCGGTGAGGTGACATTTGCTTTTGGCGTTGCTTAGTCAGGGTATGAAAAAAATAACTTGAAAATCCCGAAGTTTTGTGGATACTGCTTTCTATGACTTGCATATTTAGCCCTTTATACCCTAAATCAGTAACGCCTTTATATTTATTGAATACTAAAAATTTCAGCGTTTTCTGGTTTTGAGCGTCAAACCATTATAATAACGGGTCTATACTACACATCTACTATTTACCCTCCTCACTAGCTAGAAAAACCCATTGGATGGAAACCAGAGCGAGACGATGAATTCAGTCCCTTAAGAATTTCTCGAACTTTTACAAAATCTTCTTTGTCCGAAATCTCTACATGAGCCTCAATTCTGAAAATATCATCAAGTCTTTCTTTGTCATTTTCTATAACTTTTAATATCTTCACAACCTTACTTGCAAACGAAAAGCATTCGTCACCGTAGTGGAGAATCAGCTCAATGTCATCCCCTACTTGTAAGCCCAGATTAAAATTGTACTTAGCAACTTGCATCGACCAATTGACTTTTTCTTTGTCTACGTCTTTTTCTACATCTTCTTCTTTAAGAAGGGAAGGAATCATTACAAAATACTGAAACATACAGCTCGCTCCTAAATTTATTAAAATAGTTTAGCTATGAACTTATTTTCTTTCATAGTATTTAAGATTTATTTAATTATTCACGTCAGAAAAAATTATAGAAAATAAGAGTTTTATTTTTAATTAACTCTACGGGTAGCACTTCCAAGTCTTAGATAGGGAAAGTTGCGTTTTCCCGCCTAGATTTTTAGTGGCACACCCACTCTGTAACGGCAGAAATTGTAGAAATAGGTGCTGAGTGCTGGCACGGGTTTTGACAGTCTTAGGGGTCGCAGGCTTAACAAACCCTCAACCTGCTGAAAATTCTCACGGGTTGGCTCGAACGCAGCGATCGCCCCCATCAGGAAAATTCTCCCTCAAACTTCCTTCGATCGAAATACTGACACCAAAATTCTACGACTTCTAACAACATAGGCATGGATAATGAAAATAGTTCAAGATATCCTAAGAAGCTTACCCGGTACAGATAAACATAAAAATGTGATATGAACGTTTCGGAAGACTTGGATGGGGCATGGAAAGATGTTTGGAATGTCTTGGAACCAGAGAAATCTTGGTTGACCGATGCAGCTAAATGCGATTACATCCAGAAAAAACTTTCCTATTTTAATTCCCAACACGGCAACAGCCCAGAACATATCGACCAATTTATTAAAGCTTTATCCAGAGGAACCGCTCTAGTTCAAGCAGCGATCGAATGGCAAAATCCTGTGAGCAAGCAAAAGCAGAGTTGAGCGCAGATCTGTGGGAAATAGTCGGCGCTCGTGATGGCAACGATAAATCACGAGCCGTAGGAGTGGAGAGCGGCCCAGAAGCAAGTCGCCGATCGGGAAAAGGAGCTTTTGCAATTGCACGACCGGAACGGCGACTTGGGACTGGAGGTGTACAATCTTACCGAACAGCTTGCGATCGTTGCAGGCGTGAGCCAAGAACTAGCGCGGCTCAAGCAAGAGTTGAGAGATAAAATGGCTGATGTTCACGCCTGAAGGGCGGGCGATCGAACTCTCCGGCAGTACGCTGGCAGCGAGAACGCCCGCGAGGGATGCTAAAGCCGATTTAACAGAAGCTAATAGCAAATTGCTCCAGCAGTTGGAAAAAAACCGGGAACTGGTAAGGGAAATCGCCGAACTGCGATCGCAGCCTGCCCGTGTGGATGTGTCAGAATCGGCAACTTTGCTCGCGCCAGTTGAAAGACCGACGTAAGAAATGTAAGACGGACTGGGCAGATGTGGAGACAATTTTAAAAATTTTGAGCGGTGATGGCGATCGATAGAATGTATAGGTCGTTATGCAGCGGTGACACGCCCCAAAAAAGCCGTCTGCACTTAGGTTGGGGGCTTTTGTGTTAGGGCTAGGGGTTAATCAAGTCGATAATCTTTGCCTTAGTGCCATATCTCTTCTCTAAAATCTTCAATGTGTCATCAGTGCGATCGAAGCCCCTTATACTGAGTTTCGGCATCTCGGTTTGCCGTAGGGTGTTACTCCAAAGTAGCCTGGAATGGTTACAAGAAATGCAACCTTCTGTTTTGACCCGGAGGATGAAGTTGAAACCGATTAGGTTGTGTGGGGCGTGTTATCCCCAGTCGCCTTGTCATAAGATTGAGTGGCAGTTTAAGACGGCAACGGGGTGCGATGGCGTTCCGCCCCGCAAGCTACGGCATCAATTAATGTTGCTGTCGGAATGTCCCCACTGTGTGGCGAGGTTTAAGATTCCAGCATTGTGGGTTGATGGGTGGTGTCCGAGGTGTTTTATGACATTTGCTGAGAGGGCAAAGTATCAGAAGCCTAGAGAAATATTAAAAGAATAAATATTTAGTAATGCTGAGGATAAATCTGCCAATTTAGATGAAGCTGTTTTGCAATTACTTTACAAGCTAAACTTAGTTAATCTAGTATAGATACTGATGAAGTAATTGCGAGTTTTGGATCTATACTGAAGATGTATTAGTAGGAACTGAAGCAATTATTTTTAATAGTAAATGGTGACAGCAAAATTCCGCAGGATATGATTTTTCTTTTTCGGCGGGAACTATCCTTTGGTGATCTGAGGTTTTGTGGTCACGGTTTAGAAAATTTGGATGATCGCTTAATGTACATGGTACTTTGGTTGCAATATTCGTAAAAGCTTTGTTTGAATCACCGGAAAAAAGATAGCCCAGCATTCCTCCTTGATAAGAAAAGGGTGCATATAGGCAGGGGATAAAATTTTCATTTATTTCTTTTATATATTCTCCTACATCCCCATCTGTTTTTAATACTTTAGCTTCTAAAGGCCATATAATCCTTCTATTAGCACTAAGAATAAATGCAATGTCATACTCTTTTGGTTGTGCTGGCGCAGGTTGACGAGTCTCCCTTTCATAAGAACCATGTTGAACATAATATGGCTCATCCCCTGTCATAACTTTGCGAATTTCTGGCTCAAGCAATTGAGTGATGTCTCGTTCAATGTCATCTTTAGCTTGACTACAATCAATTTCTGATAATACCTCCTTTACTAATAAATCATATCCTTCCCACACGAAAGTAAGTATATTAGTTGATGCCGTTTCACACCAGTGCTTGGAAATGGCCATGAATTCATCTGTATCTGGCCATCTTAATTCTGAAATTGTCTGCCGTCTTTTAACCATAATTTAACTCCTATACCACTAATAATTTTGCGTTTCAATTAGTTAATTAATATGACTATATATCTAAGTCATAATATCTGCTGCTACTTGATCAGCATCTCTTAAAGCCATAGAGCGAGTCCAATAACGAATTTTGTCAGGTTTGATCAAATAAATAGTAGGAATTTTCACCCCACTCAATTCGACAGAATCATAAATCCTGGCAACTCGCTGATAAAAGATGCTACCGTCTTCTATATTTCCTCTCTTCAGATACAACTGATTTAATTTCTGCAATAGTTCCAGTAAATCAGGGGAATCAATAGGTTCGATATGTACTCCTTCACAGTCAGGTCTATTAAGATAAATGGCAACTAAACGAATAGGAAGAAGAGTGTTAGTTATTTCCTGAAATATGGTGGCGCAAACTTGTTTATCTTGTCCAAATCCTGCTTTAATAACTCGCAAAAAATACTCGCAGTATGCTGTAAGTTCAGGTTCACTATTATTTTGAGATTGACTATTATTTCTACGAAGGGTTCTTTGTCTTCCTGGAGAAGCACTATCTCCTTGAAAGTCTTGCAGAGTATAATTGAATAGATCATTAATTAGCACCCATTCACTATCTTTAAATTCAAAAGCTTGTCGTATGCGCTCATCTATATCCTCAACTGTTTTTATATTATGCAATTCTCCTACCGATAATTCAGGTATTGGCACACGCAGTAAATCATCTACATTAACTTCTGGGATATAAGAGGCAAAACGACCACTAGAAAGTAGTAGATAGTAGACAGCTAACTTACTGTTGTATGCTAGACAAGCAGCATTCAATTGTGAAATATGCTTTTCAGGAATATGTATGCTTACATAACTTTTAGAGCAGATAATTCCTTCATTTGTATTATCAGTATCAATTATTACTGAACGGAATCTGGCGCTCTTTTTCTGCCAACTGAGCTTTAAAATCATTTGTGGCAGTTGAAATGCAGATAGGCTACTCAAACCTGTACCGGAGTCAATATATGGATCATCATTAATAGGAAGTTGTTCCGCATTTAGGTAGAGAAAACTTTTGTCCAGGAAATCAATTTCTCTCAGAATTCGTTTATTTCTTAAATTATCTTGCAATTTTTTTCTATTACCTTTTGTTACCCCTTGACGGGTTTCAGCAATGCCACGAGCTTTAAGCTTTTCAATACTTAATTCTTGATTCAATCTTCTTACCAAGGAGAGATCACGTCTCCCTCCCCACATTAAAGCTGTCCAAACTAATGGGTTTGCGATTGCCTCTTGTGGGTCAATTGTATTAATATCATGTGGCTCAATTACTATATGATAGTCATCTTCATTAGTCATTACTGGCTTAGGACAAATGTATGTCAAAGGCTCACCGTCAGGAGGTGTGACTGACATTGTGATAATACAAGCTGGAGAAATAGCATCTTTGAAAATTCCAAAACGTAATGCAGACAAGTTAACTATCTCTTCAATTTTGAACTCTGAAAAGAGAGTGTTACGGAATTCCCTAGCAGGGCCACTTTGATTAAAAAGCAGTGGCATAGCAGGCTGTATCATTGATATTTGTCCACTTTCCTTTGTCAAAGCAGCAGCTTTTGGTAAAAAGAAAAGCCCAATATTACCATAAGTGCTAGTAGTCCATTGAGTGTGATTTTTTTTCCAAGAATCTATGTATAAAGATTTCTTTTCAGAATTTTTACCCCACGGTGCATTACCAATAACTAAATCATATTTACCAGCATCTTGGACAGAACGAAAACCTTCTTTATTTTCTTCAAAAAAATCAGCAGTAACTAATTGGCATTCACGCAATCTTGGAAAGCGAAACTCATTTTCCCAATAGTATTGAGGTTCAACTTTATCAAGCATGGTTAAATAAAGACTAAAAGATGCTACTCTTACCGCTTGAGCATCTACATCAACTCCGAATAAACTATTTTCTAGTAAAGACTTTAAATCACTTGGCTGAATTGTCCTATTAAGATGAGCTTGTTCCCATCTATAAATTAAGCGCTGGAATGCTTTAACCAGAAAAATTCCTGAACCACAAGCAGGATCAAGAATCTTAATATCCCATTCTTGACTATCCCAAGGTAAAACACCATCTAGTACAAAATCAACTATATGTTCTGGTGTGTAATGAACTCCTTTACCAGATTCTTTACTCACAAATTCTTCATATATACTGCTAATAAAATCTAAAGGTATAACGTCAAAGTGATAGTAGGGCCATAGACTCATTTGTCCACTTTCAATGTCTACACGACCACTGACAAAATAAGCAAGTATATTTAAGTGAGTTTTTTTAACTTTGTTTTCTTCTGTTTTCCATTCAGCTTCACGTTCTTCTGCTGTAGATGCTTTACCTGGGAATAAATCACCATTAAACTTACCATTGAGCCAACGGAAAAATTTATAACTATCCCTATGATTTGTTAGTATGTGAGGCAAGCTAGAATATTTAACTGATAATTCTTCAATTCTATATAAATAATCCAGTAAGTTTGTATTTAGAGTGGGATCTCCTTCAGAATCTTGGCGATCAAAAAGGAATTGAATAAATATAATTCTTGCTAGTAAATCATGAATAGTGTTATCGTCAAGTTGTTCTTCTTGAAGTCTCTCCCGAACACTTTTCAGGTTTTTCAATAGCATTTGGTCAGCAGCCTGGCTTCGTTTAAATCGTTCGCTATGTTCTTGGAAAAATTGACCTGATAATAAATCAGCCCAGTGTAAACGCAAAGTTTGAGCAGCTTGAGCAGAAAGAGAAGGCTGATTCAATAATTCAAGTTCCTGTCTGGAAACATGAATTACTGGCTTGATAGCATCTTCTGCTTTTGGTGGTTCTTCGTAGCACGTCCAAATTCTTAATCGGTTAGGTTCTATTGTGATTAATGATGGTGTACGAGAAAAACTCCAAGCAAGTCTATAAGTTTTTCTCAGTGTGTCCTCTGATACTTCTCTAGGAAAATCGCACACCAAAGCAATGGGGGCTTCTGTTGAGTCACCTTGAGGATTTGCGGCCAGCACTCCTATTTGTACACCATCACCATCTGGAAGTCTGCTTATAGTCCTTCCTAATTTTTCCTTAGCCTTTCGTGCATAAATACTAGGTCCAGCACCAGATGGCTCCAAAATTTGTTGTGGAGTCGGCCAGTGAAGGTTTTTATGTGCTAGTTCAAGTAGTCCAGACTGTGACATTCCGTTTTTTACGCTGCATTAAAGTATGTATAATTTCGCATTTCAACCATCACCTTGTTATGATATTGATTGATTTTCTTCAAGAGTAGAAGGATATTATTCACTGTTGCAATAATATTTAAATAGAGTTCATAGAAGTTTATTTAGAGTCAACACACTTTCATTAAAAGCAAGTGATGATCACAATATACAATATCGTGCGACTTTAGTATTAATCACCCACTCTACTAATTAACCTCTGATAAATAACATCCAACCACACAGGAATCACAGCTTTACCTTCATCTAAGGATGCGATCGCACTCTCCCAATCAAACTCTACCAGTTTAAGCGATCGCACTTTACACCTTCACTCTCTCACGCAACCGCCCATAAATCACATCTAACCACACCGGTACTACAAACTTACCCTCAGCCCAAGCAGCTACTAATTTTCCACATCGAACTCTACCAGCTTATAATCTCCTGCCTGCGACTCCTTGACAAAAATTAACCGGTTTGGCTCCCGATCGCTCAAAAGCCCCGGATACTTCTCCTGGAGAGTTTTTAGAACTTCTCTAGCCACCTCAAACGTAAAACCACTGACAGCCAATACTCTATCGTCGCCAATGCCGCAAAATCTAGGACTTGCTCGCAGGCAAAAACAAGCTCTAATCAACGAATTACTGATCCAAGCCAGTAAAAACATTCAAAACATAGAGGCAAGCATTTCGGTAACGTCTTGTTGGTGGCGGCCCCGGTTGTTTCGTCTCAAAGCATTACCCCACAGCAGCCGAAGCAAAGCATAATCGTGCTTACCAGACAAATTTGTGCGATCGCGCTGTATGACGGTCAGCGAAGGAACGGGCTAATTTTGTCCAGTCCCGTCTTGAACCAAGTAGCGGATTAGAGCATGAATTGCCCGCTGTGCCGTTAGCGAGAGAGCAACTCTCACAATACCTATCAGCCTCGGACTGAAGAAATTCCCGATTGGTGACGAGCAATTTTAGATTTTAGATTTTAGATTTTAGATTTTGGTGGATGCAAGGATTAAAGTCACGCATCAACAGCATCGAGTGCTGATCGCTTTACTCACGCCCGCCAGAAGTTCTCACCCCTGGATTTGTTACAATTCTCGATCGTGTGGAGCAGGTGCATCTACGAAAACCTGCTTTTAGGAGAACTTTTGACTATGTGGCTTAAATTTGGTGTTGCTCCCAGCGGAGAACTGGCGAGCATTGATGAGGTTGTGCGCGGAAAAACTAACCTCGCTTGCCTCTACTGCGGAGGCTCCCTCACAGCGAAAAAGGGTTCCGTGAAAGAACATCACTTCGCGCACACCGGGGAAACTTGCAAGCCCGTTTCGCAGCGGATTAAAACCAAAGCGTTTCCATCGCTTCCCCTCTACGATAACTTCAACGTGCGACTTAAAGGTGAGGAATTAGAGCAATTGAAAGTGCTGTGGAAAGAGTACGGCGCACAAAATTACGCCATTCCCAAAGACTTGGTAAACTTTCGGTGGGAACTCAAAGGATTGGTGGAGTCGTCGGGCGATCGCACTTATCACTTTACCGACTTGGGTAAAATCCCCGTTGGCGCGCTTCCCCTGGCGCTGTTCAACAAAGTCCAGGAACCTTTGCTGCTGTCGGAGCTGGCTTCGTTGGAAGGCTCTGTAGAGATTGCTGAAGCTGCGGGTTTATCTTGTTTGGATGAACGGCGGGCTGATTTGCTGATTTATCGAGCACAGCTTCGTCGGATTCTGGTGAACTCGCTCTACTTCCTTGAGGTAAAAGCTGACGAAAGCTGCTTCTATAAAATTGGGGTAACAACTCGATCGATCGAGGAACGCATCGCGGAAGTGCAGCGGGATGTGAAAGCGCATTACTCGGATGTGACCGTCAATTTGCTGGGACTGTGGGAACACCGGGGGAATGTGGAGCTGTACTTCAAGCACCGGTACAAAGCTTTTAATTATCGCATTGGCAAGCTGACAGAGTATTTTGCGTTTCCGAACGTCAAGGCGGTGCTGAATGATTTGTACGGGATGGAAGCAAAAGTGTTGAGTGATGTTGAGTCGGATGCGATCGGTCTGAACTGGAGCCACACGCCTCGAATTGGCCTGAAGTCCTGACTCAACTTCAACTTTCTGGAAAAAAGAAACTTTTTAATCGGGCGTTGCTGATTTACGGTATGAAAGGCTAAATATGCAAATCATAGAAACCAGTATCACAAAGCTTCTCGATTTTAAAGTTATTTTTTCATACCCTGATTAAGCAAGGCCATCTCTCGATATGCCCAATCGAGCGAGCCATAAAGATCAACATTTAGATCGAGCGCATTTTGAGCCGCCGCAAGGTAACTCGTTAGGCGACAATAATGCGCGATCGCGTCTAGCTCTGCCTGATGAGCCGCCCGGACTTGTGCGATCGAAAGTTCAGAATTGGCAGGAGTCGGCAGAATTGAGAAACGCATAGTTACTCACTTCAATAAAAATTTAGTTCCTTGTTTTGGGTCAAGGAGCTGACTCAAGGCTTGACCCAATCAGTTGAGCGACTCGAAAGGCAGAAGCGATCGCTCCTTCATGCAAGCCATCGCCAAGGTAGGCTCCCGCATGGTAGGTATTGTTCTCGCCATTGGTGGCAACTACTTCATCCCGATAGCGGAACGACTCCGTGGTGTAGAGTGGGGTGTGATGTTCCTGAGTGTGAATGATGCGATCGGGTGCAATCAACTCCTCTAGTTGGAACGATAAAAAATTATGCTGTGGCGACGAGATACCGCAAAGCTGATTTAGGCAGGCGTTATAGCCCCAGCGACTGTCTGGCTTTTGGAAGAAATCAAATTCTGAGGGTTGTGTAACGCCATGTCGGGCGTACATGGAAATATCTCTATGAACTAAGGTCGTTGCATAGTGGGCTTTCCAGCCGGAAAACTGTTTAGTTTCAGCGTCGGTCGGGTCAGCTAACAGCGCCATCACCTGGTCAGGGGGCGTAGCAAACACGACTTTATCAAACTCCTGAATTTCACCCGTCGAGCGCACAATTTTCACAGCATCCGAGCTTCTGGAAATACGGTCAATCTCTACATTCAGCAAAATCTCACCCTTAAAGCGTTCCAGGATTTTTTCAATGTAAGCATACACGCCGCCCTTAACCCTGACCCAGTTGACTGCGAGATAGTCGCGTAACATCGGAATCGCCAACTCTGCTGGAAAATCATCAATCAGTTCAAATGGGATTGAATAGCTATACATAACCAACAACTTTAGCCAGGTATCGCGGCTACCGGAGCCTGGCAAATATTCCGACAGCGGACGATTGGACAAATTTTGCAAGTTAGCAAATTTCGTTCTCAGCCATAATCCCGCAGAACGGGCATAGATGGTATCGAGGCGTAACTGTTCGATCAGCCCGTGGACACCTACAAAGTTCTTCTCGATCGTGACTGCCGATAGAAAGTGGCTGCCATCTTTAAGAAACATGGCTGAACCAATATCGACGGGTTCTAGTTCTACCCCTAGTTCTTGCATCAGCGCGATGAAGTTGTAAAAGACAGTCGGGAATTCGAGCACTCCACTTTCCAAAATTTCATCGCAATCGGACTGGTTCGGCTGCACGTTCTTGTTCAATGTCCGAATGTGCCCTCCTAACATGGGCTGCCGCTCAAACACGGTGACATGATGCCCTTCTTTATCAAGCAGGTAGGCTGTAGCCATGCCGCTAGCTCCGCCACCAATAACAGCAATTCTCATAATTGACCTCTAAGTTTATGAAATGGATAATGCGCGTAGGCGTAGTTCGTCGTAGACATCATCTGTTTAGTCGTCTAAAAGCACGTCGCCCGATAATCGTTGATAGAGCAATGCTCCCGTCCAAACTGTGCCAGCAAAGCCTGGATAGCCAGATGAGGCATTACAGAAATAGAACTGCTTGAGTGAGGTTTCATGATTCAGTCGCCCTAGACCCACATTGCGCGGTGTCAGAATGGAGCCGTAAGAATTCCCACTGGGACACCAGCAAAAGCGTTCATTGGTGGTCGGGCTGCCCGTAATATGGAAGACCATGTGCTTTCTAAAGTTCGGCACATAGTGTTTTTCCACAACATCCAGGATGGAATCCAAGATTTCTTGCTTCTTCTGGTTGTAAGCTTTGCGATCGCTCTCCCGCAATTGCTTGAAATAGCCGTAATTGGCAACCGTGAGAAATTCCACAATTTGGCAATCTTCTGGGCAATCTCGACTCGCTTCCGTCAGTAAAGTAGGCGTTGTAATCGCAAAACTAGGATTAGAAAAGTCATGGCGATCGTACATCTGTGCGAAGGATTCATTCAGGTCTTGATGCCCGCTATGGGCGAGGTTCCACTTGCCAAATCCATAGTCTCGCAGGTCTATATCCTTGACGACGCAATACGCCATGTAGTTAGATGCCGAATATTCATAGTTAAGTTTTCGACGCACAGTTTTGGAGAACTTTTCCTCACCGATCATCTTGGCGGCTCTTTGAGGGTCAATATTGCAAATCACCGTATCACCCGTAAATTCGGAGGTTTGATTATTGGTGAGATCCATTGCTTGAACTCCCGTAACCGTTCTGTCTGTGACTCTAAAATTCGTGATTTCATGGTTTAGCAACACCTCTCCCCCATGTGATTCGATCACCTTGACTAAGGAATTAATCACATCCTCAAAATGCTGGGTTGGGTAAAATGCACCTGCTTGATAGCCTCGGAACAATGCCACCCAAGCATAAAACGACAGTTGATTTGGAGGTAATAAAAAATCAAGCCATTGCAGAGCCAATAGGGTTTGAGCGGCTTGGGGTAGCTGAAACTTGTCAAATACATCTTGAAGTGTGCTGTTGAGATGCTGGAAAGCACATAATGCTTCACTTGGGTGTTTGAGTAATTTAATCGGCTTGATTGGAGGAGCAATTATTTTCAAGCCTACGCCAGTCTTTTCTACTTCGTTAACGAATTGGCGAATGCGATCGCCATGTGCCGGAAATAGAGCCGATAATCGCTGGATCAGTTCTTCTGGTTCTGAGGGAATATCCAACGCATACCCTGGCATTCGCATATGGTCAAAGCCGTCCGGGTCATAACGTTCAAAAGTTACTTCCTTATCCAAGCCCAGTTTTTTGAGCACTTGATTGACAGTTTGCCCTTCACCACAGTTCCAGACGTAGTGAAATTGAGCATTGAATGTATACTTTTTAGCCATTGTAAACGTATGCCCAAATCCCCCTGGATGCTCGTGAGCTTCGAGGATTTGCACAGTCTTGCCGGAGTTTGCCATCAAAGCACCAAAGGTCAATGCTGATAAACCACTGCCGATAATCAGGTAATCCGGTTTCATAAGAGAGTCTCTCGAACAATAAACATCTTTACAATATCGCTGTAGCGCCTGTAGCCTGAGAATTAGACATCCAGTGAAAGGCTTTGAAATTGAAGTTATAACCAATTACAGCGGGTTAACTAGCCTGATAGATGCCTGATTATTCCTTGACTCGATAATTTCTCATCATGCCAGCGTCTTCGTGCTCTAAGGTATGACAGTGGTATGTATATAAGCCGCTGTATTTCTCAAATTTCATGAGCAGCTTCACTCGCTCACCCGGCATTACCATTACAGTATCCTTCAAGCCCTCGTCTACATAGCCATCCTTGACAGTTTGCCATCCTGCGGCAAGTTCTGGCAGCACTTCCCGACTAATAACTTGAAACTGCACGCCGTGTAGATGGATAGGGTGCGCCATCCCCTTCGCATCCATCATGGCTCCGGGGTTGAGTTTATTGATAATCTCCCACTGTTCGATCGAATTTAGCTTTACGGTTTCTTGCGGTAATACAGTATTCATTTCAAAGGGCTGCCCATTAATCACCCATTTCATACCTTTGAGAGAAAGCTCAATAGGTCGTGGCTGGGTGGCATTAACGGCATCTTCTGGACGCAATAGTGGTAGGGCTGCTAGTTGACTGGGGAGTCGCAGAGTTTCTTTTTCTTTGCGCTCAATCTTGACGTTGAATAGCATCATCGCTGAACCAAGTTCCGGGGCATTGTCAGAACTCATCATGCCGCTCATGCTGCTACCTCCTACATTTTCTGCTCCTGAAAAAGCCAGACTATTTAGAGATACTTCTGTCCCAACTTTCAACTTACTGAAATCTGCCCAAACATCAATCCGCTCACCTGGCGCTAACATGACATACTTTCGTTCGGTAGGTCGAGGCAGTAAGCTACCATCAGTGCCAATGATGGTCAGTAGATCGCCACTGCTCCACGCAAGCTTGTAGATACGTGAATTAGATCCATTTAAGATGCGAAGGCGGTAGACTCGTGTCGCCGCAGAAAGTGTGAAGTTGGGCTTACCATTCACGAATATCTTTTGACCCAAAAAGCCCATCATGCTGCTCATGTCACCCATCATGCCGTTGCTGGATTGACCGGAATTACCCTGTTGCATCCCGCCCATGTTGCTATTACGGGGGGTACCTATTTTGCTGCCGAGATAGAGGAGTTGATTATCGGCATCTAAGGTGCGATCTTGCAGTACGATCGGCACATCATAAGCCTTGGTGGGTAGATTAAGGGCTTCTTCTTCTGCATCTGTGACTATAAATAGTCCCGCCAAGCCAGCATAGGCTTGCTGCCCTGTAAGCCCGTCTGGATGAGGATGAAACCAGTTCATACCTGCCCGATTAATCACCTCAAACTCGTAGACATAGGTCTGTCCTGGCTGAATCGCAAAGCGAGGATGTCCATCCATCTCCTCTGGTAAAATCAATCCATGCCAATGCACAATGCTGGCTTGTCCTTGAGGAAGGTTATTTTGGAAGTTGACCCGCACGCGCTGACCTTTGCGAACGCGAATAATGGGGCCTAAATAACTATCGGGAATGGTTTGTAAGCTGTTTGGGTCGCCCTTGACCAGTTGTGCTGCGTAAGACCAAACTTGGGTCATTTGTCCCGGCAAGATTGGAACCGTTGTCGGTGCAGCCTTCAGGTTGATTTCAATATCGGGAATAAATTTTGCATTCGGCCCACGGGCTACGGTGTTCCCCTGAGCCATTTCTGTGGTGGAAGATTGAGGCGAACAACTGGATAGCAGGCTGTGAATTCCGCTTCCGATGACAAGTCCGCCTGCAAATCCACTCCCTCGAAGAAAGTTTCGGCGGGTTAGGGGATGTTGGTAAGTGGTTTTAATGGGCATATCGCTCTCATTTCTGAATACGTCAATAAGCTTGTCTTGTCCCTTCAGAACTTTGTTAAGCCACTTTGTAGCCAGCCGCCGTAATTACATCCTTGATTGCAGCTTCTGAGGCTTGAGTTTCCACTGATACAATCTTGGTTTTTGGATCTCCCTGAACGGTAGCTTTAACATCGACTGTTCTAATCGCTTTAGTAATGGTGTTTACACAACCACCACAGGTCATATTGGGAACTTTTAATTGGAGTTTCATAATGTCAAATCCTTATTTTTGTGTGGTTCAGTCAAGAAAAACGTTTTGGACAATCAGCAATGCTTTTCTCCACTTTTCAACCAGTTCAGTTTCACTGTTCGGGCAGTAATCTGTACACTTATGCGGTAGTGCTTTTATGTAAAGGATGGATAAAATTCAGGCAGTCGAGCCTTCAGCATTGCTAATCTGATTTGGTGATTATAGTCATGAATGAAGTTCCAAATAGCACTCTTGTGATTCTCCAACTTCTTAGAAAACGATAACGTCTTCCTGACCAATCGCGAAACTCGCTGCCTGAGTGTATTATTCAATCGTTCAATGTAGCTGGTTAATCCACTTTCTTTGCCGACAGACTTATGCCGTTTACTGGGTAAAACCGCAGCATAGGCTTCCCAATGGTCAGTATAAATCTTGGCACATTGGCGATAGACACTCGGTAGGGAATCCCATAATGCTTGAGCCGACTTCAAGGAACGGTCTCCAATATGACATCCAATCACTTCCCGAGTCTTGGCGTCAATCGCTAACCAGACCCATTGTTTAGTCCCTTTGTCGTCTACAAAAGACCAAAGTTCATCGATTTGGATGGTATGTTTTCCGACTTGTTTCGGGATGACTGTGGCCTTTTGTTCTACGGCAGCGTACAGGTGGTTCACATAATTTTGGAGCCAGCTCTCAGAAACATCCATGACTCGGGCAATACCAGCGAGGGAAATCCGCTCCAGAAGAAGCAATTCAATTTTTACCAAGGTGTCCGTGTCCTTGGCTTGCCACTGAGGGTTTTCGACAAACTGACGGCCACAGTCGCGACATTTGTGATTTTGTTTGCCCCGACGAGTCATGCCATTTTTCATCACATCGTCAGAACCACAAGTGGGACAAATCAGATAGGGTTTCATGATCAGACTCCTCAAAATACCGAACCTAAAGTTATTATCCTCCATCCTTTACATAAAAGCACTACCCACTTATGCTTGTTGGGTGAGTACGAGTACCACAAAGCTAATAATAATTAGGAAGCCTGCATCCAGTTCAAGGATAGTTTCACTGACAGATTTGAGCCACATAAAATAGATCAGGGGAAAGGCGATCGCCAAACACCAGATTTTTAGAAATATCATGATTTCTTAAAGCCGATACAAGCCATACTGGTGAAGCGAGCTAATCCTATTGGGAACGATAAAAACTGAACGCGATTTAACCCGGCTTCACGTATCAGCGCTGAGAGTTTTTCCTGGTTGAAACATCGAGTGCCCCAATGCCACTGAATGAGTGAGCCGAGTAGTCCCGATCGAGTCACCACAAGAACTAATGGTGCGCCCGGACGCAAAACTCTGACCATTTCTTGTAATCCCTGTGCTGGATTCAGTAAATGTTCAAGCATATAGGCACTCATGACACCATCAAAAGAATGGTCTGCAAATGGCAACGTATTCACATCACTTTGACAGATTTCATGACGAATATTTGCCTGACTGAGTTGTTGATCGGCTATTTTGAGCATCTCCGATGAGACATCGACTCCAGTAATCTGTATTGTTGGATTAATAGTTTGAGCAAATGCCAGACTGAAGTCCGCTGTGCCAATACCACAATCACAAATGTTCAGGTTATCAGGCCAGTGAAGCAAAATATCAGCGTTTTTTAGCGATCGCCATAGCTCTCGATAAGCATGACGATAACCCAGAAGACGAACAAGTTGATGCCACCAGATGGCAGCTTTGTTATAGGTTTGAGACAGTTGTGTAGTTGTTGGATAAACTCGTTGAACTGAAACCTGCCACCATCCAACCGTCCATTCCATTGTGAAACCTCATTGATATGGAGTAATAATGCTAGTAGCTGCTGCTAATGTCTGGACACCCTTCTCACCAGGTGACATAATATGCACCAACATGAGGTTGGCTTGATTCGATTTTGCTTCCATTTGCTGTAAGTCTCTGACCTATGTGTGAGCGAGAGTAGGTTCAGTTTTTTCAGTTTTTATCGTGATGGGATGTTGCACACTCAAAACAGAGCAGGGGGCATGGTGAAACACATAGTTACTGACGCTCCCCTGAATTAACTCTTTGACACCGGACAGTCCCCGATGCCCGATGACGATCAGATCCGCTTCCCAGTCTTGGGCGATCGCACAGATGGTTTCACCGGGGTTATCCACAAAGTCGCCAGTTTTTTGCATAGATTCTGCACCTACACCCGCTGCGATCGCCCGTTCACTAGAGGCTTGCAGTAACTTCAAGCCCATCTGTTTGTAGGTTTTCCAATGCTGTTCGTAGAACTGTACTTCTGTATTAAAATACTCAGGATTGTAACTTCCGCTGATAAGTCCTTCGATCTGGGGAAACCCTTTCTCCTGCATATGGATAATATGGAGCAGGAGCAAACTGCCTCCGGTCGTTTTTGCCTGATCGATCGCGATTTCAACAACATGATCGGTCAGATCGGATTGATCGATCGCCACTAGAATTTTGTGAAACATAGAATCTCCTTTCAGAATGATACGTGGTGGCTTCGAGATTTCTTGGAGTTACGACTTACCCTGCTTCGGTTTTCGTAAGAACTGCCTGAAGTTGTGCCTCATCTTCGTGGGATAACGAAGTTCGTAGGACTTTTCCCTCAAATTTGCTCAAGTCGTCCAAAACCTTGTCAGGTGTAGACTTTCTCACCAAAACAAAAATGGCAGAGGTTCCAGGTTCGATCGTGTTGCCTAGTTCTTGAATGAAATTGTCATCAATGCCGATATCCGTTAAGGCACCGGAAAGGGCACCCACTGCTGCACCCACAATTCCCAGTATGGGTTCAAAAAACATCAAGCCGATTAACAGTCCCCAGAAGCCGCCACTTAACGCGCCACCGGTGACGAGTTCTTGAGTTTGTTTAATCTTGACTTTGCCATCTTTCTTTCTGACCACGATCGCTGCATCTTCTAGATCGATCAGATATTCCCGCTCCATTTTTCTGAGATCGAGCAACACTTCATCTGCCTTAAATTCATCAGGAAAGCCAATCACAATTAGATCACTCATATTTTTCTACCTGTTTAAATGAACACTCAACTTTGAAAAGGAAAAACTTGCACGAAGGTAATCACAGTTCCTAGTCCTAGAAAAAAATACTAGATGTCATGGTGAGACTCCTGTGAATGAGCTAGTTTTTTCTGAATGTTGCGATGACCCCAGGGGACAAATGCAGGTGTCAGTGCGGCATAACGGGCATACTCCTCACCAAATTCTGCTAAGGCATCCCGTTCTTCTTGGTGAGCTAATCGGATATACATCGCGACCAAAATGGGGAACATGAGCAACGTCACGAGAGTAGGCCATTCCAGCAAAAAGCCCAACATGATGACAATGAAGCCGACATACTGCGGATGGCGAATGGTTGAATATGGCCCTGAAACCGCCAATGTATGACTTCGTTGAGCTTTGTAGAGAACTTCCCAAGCATTTCCTAAATAAATCAGTCCACCAAAAATTAGTACATTACTCAGAAGGTGAATCGGATTCCAATGAGGATCGCCTTTCCACCCCAGGAATGTCCACCACAGATGCCCAGCATCATGGGAAAAAATGTTCAATCCTGGATAGCGGGTTTGCAGCCAGCCTGAGAATAAGTAAAGCGTTAAGGGGAACCCATACATTTCTGTGAACAATGCCACAATGAATGCTGAAAATGCCCCGAACGATCGCCAATCTCTAGGGTTACGCGGCTTGGTGAAACTAAAGGCAAAGATGATAAATATCAGGGAATTAATAATCACTAATCCCCACAGTCCGTAAGCAGGAACGTTACTCATATCTCTCATGGTTCGATCTCCTGGACATAAATTGATTTACAGAGTACGAATAATTGCCTTCAGCGAGATGGGCTATTGCCGCTGTTACCGTCTCCATGTCCTCCATGTCCCCCATGTGCTCCGTGCATAAATAGGTGCATGAATATACAGATGAACAGTAAAGAGTACGGTAAGAATCCCGCTAAATGCGCCCAATGTTCTGTAATCAAAAAGTACGCAATAATCCCGATCGACACATACAGCACAACCTTAATTGGCAAGCTGAGACGAGTTGGCTGACGATCGGGCTGGGACTGATTTGATGAACCATGTTGGTGCATAAAGACCTCCTTGTGAATAGAACAACTCGCGATTCCAGGCTTGTTACCACCCTTGCATCTGTGCGATTTCAGCG
Source organism: Microcoleus sp. D3_18_C4 (assembly GCF_036702355.1). Lineage (NCBI taxonomy): Bacteria > Bacillati > Cyanobacteriota > Cyanophyceae > Oscillatoriales > Microcoleaceae > Microcoleus > Microcoleus sp. D3_18_C4. Next base: position 136,952 of record NZ_JAUBTF010000004.1, on the reverse strand, counting down.
CTCTGAGATGTGATGATTGACTGAGCCAAAGTACGGATTTCTGGATGAGAAGCACGCTCAGATGCCATCTTCGCCATCATCACCGCCATTTGATGATGGGGAATCATTTGGCGCACAAATTCTTTGTCAAAGTCCGGGGCTTTCTTGAGCGCGTCGAGGTCAGTTTTCATGCTCATCATGCCCTCACCCATCATGCCTGAGCCTGTGCCCTGCCCTTGGTTGTGGTGCTCTCCCATCATGCCCATGTCATTCATTGAAGGTGCAGGGACTTCTTTGCCGAACCACTGTTTGTACCAGCTACGCATCTCTTGAATTTCACGAGTTTGGTCTTTTTTAATCGCTTGGGCTAATTTTTTAACTTCTGGGCGTTTGGCGCGACTAAAAGCAAGATCAGCCATTGCGATCGCATCTTGGTGATGCGGGATCATCATTTCGATAAAATGCTGATCGACTCGGACTGATCTGGGTTGTTGAGGATTTCCTGGTGCAGGTAATGACTGAGCCTGTTTGCTGTTACCAAGAACAAACCCCGTCACAGCACCACTACTGAGTAGCCCGACTAAACTGTAAACCAAAAACTTCTTATTCATAAACTTACCTTGGCTAAGGGATGATCACGTTATTCTACTTTTTAAACTACGCTTAGATTGTGAGAAACTTATGAGCGATGTAAAGCTAGAGAGAGAACTTTTTGCTTGTCCAGCTTTTGATGTAGGAACGGGCATTTTTTGCCAGCAACTTCGACAAAACCAGTGGATAGATCCACCTTGGATGTGTCGGAGAAGTTTATCGGAGCAATAAGAACAATTTTGCATGGCTCCATTTGATAAAACTCAGCTAAAGCGGGTACTGATTCTGCACTGATGGCTGTTGCGTAGGATAATGGTTGAGCGCGATCGCTCATGCAGCAGCCAACGTGCTAAATAAATGGTTTTATGCCGTTGCTTTAGCCATTTGACGGCAAGATTCAGCACAACGACGGCAGGCTTGAGCGCATTTCTTACACTGATCGTGGTCGTGCTTCTCACACTCAGTCGCACAGCGATCGCACGCTTCTGCACAAACCGCACACATTTGAGCGTGCAGGTCAGAATTACGAGCCATGAACCGAGCGCAGAGAGCACAGGTATCAGCGCAATCGCGGCATAGCTGAATACATTGAGCCATCATCTGCACCATGTCACTGGTTAAGCAAGCGGTTCCGCATTGCTCACACTCACGAAGACAGTCGAGGCAATTCTGAATGCAGGTTTCTAGCAGAGATTGATGAGATTTAGTAGTAGTGCTCATGGTTTTAAGCTCCTAAAGAATCAACACAACGAAGAACGGATTGTTATGCCCTTCACCTTGGTTAGGGGATGACTAAGTTCTTATATCTCTCAAGCTACGCTCAGACTATGAGAAACCTATGAGCGATTCAAGGTTTACGTCTTTAGGAAGATTTTTCCAGATTTTTGGCGATGAGCAATTCATTTCATCCTGATTTCATGATTTCTCATCATTATGGGAGGATTCCGCCCATCTGACACCGCAACCAGCCTGTAAAGGATTTAGACTGATGAAAATTTTGGTGGTAGAAGATGATGAGGCCATTGCCGACCTACTTACTTGCATTCTCTCCAACCAAAATTACGTGGTTGAAGTTGCTAACGATGGTGAGGCAGCTTGGGAACTGATTGTTGTTTATAACTATGATTTACTGCTGATAGATATTACGCTCCCTCGTTTAGACGGAATCAGTCTCTGTCGTAGAGTCAGAGCGCACGACTATAAAATGCCAATTATGCTGGTAACAGGGCGAGGCAGTGGTCACGACCAAGCGATCGGGCTAGATGCAGGTGCTGATGGATACATGGTGAAACCGCTCGATCAGGAGGTATTGATTGCTCGAATTCGAGCCTTGCTGCGTCGCGGAGACACGGCTTTTCAATCTGTGCTGGAGAAGGGTAGTTTGCGGCTCGATCCGACAAGTCGTGAAGTTACTTACGCAGGGCAACTTCTATCCTTAAGTCCCAAGGAGTTTTCGATCCTAGAGTTCTTTTTGCGGAATGGTCGTCAAGTCTTTACCTACAGCGTAATTTTGGATCAAATCTGGGCGTATGGAGAGACTCCTAGCGAAGATGCCGTGAGAACTCATATTAAGGGGCTACGGCAGAAATTTAGAGGGGTCGGCGCTCCCACAGATTTGATTGAAACGGTTTATGGACTGGGTTATCGGCTTAAACCAATCGCTGATTCAACCAAGACGGCTCAACTCACGTCTAATGAAGCGACTCAACCGATTCAACAACAAACCCTCAGCGCCTTATCCAAGCGTCAAGAAATTGATCCCGCCTCAAACGACTTAACTACAGAACGAATCGAGCCGGAAGAGTCTCTGTTTGTGGATGAGCGTCCTTTGTTATTGATCGTCGATCCCGATCGCCAACTGGCCCAACAGTTGATAAATGAAGCGGTGGACTGGGGATTTCGGAGCGCGATCGCAACGACACTTTCCGAAGCCGAAACGAAAATTGAGCAGGATGCGCCTACCGTTGTGCTACTCGATCCCGATATTACTCATCCCACAACAGAGAGTTTAAGGCTGCTGGCAAAGCTCAGTCATCAAACTCCTTCTGTGCCAGTTCTAGTTTTAACCAGTCACGATCAATTAACCGATCGCCTAGAAGTTGCCCAACTCGGCGGACATAGTTTTTTACACAAACCCTTGCCCCCGGCTCAAGTGCTGAAAGCGATCGCACAAGCGGCACAACAAGCAGAGACAGCAAAGCAACGGGTGATGGTCGTTGATGCTGAGCCCCAGATTCTTGCAACTCTGAAGGAGTTCCTAGAACCCTGGGGATTGAGCGTAACAACGCTCAACGCTCCTCAACGATTTTGGGAAACGTTGAAATCATGCTCACCGGATCTGCTAATTTTAGATGTGAAAATGCCTGGTGTGAGCGGCGTGGAGCTTTGCAAAATTATCCGCAACAATTCGCGCTGGGGGCGCTTGCCGATCATTTTTTTGACGGCGCATACCGATGCTGCGATCGTCAATCAAATGTTTTCAGTGGGTGCAGATGACTTTGTGAGCAAGCCGATCGTAGGGCCAGAATTGGTCAGTCGCATCATCAATCGCCTAGAACGGATCAAACTCCTTCAGAATGCTGCTGAGACAGATTATTTAACCAAACTCTCTAACCGCAATAAGTCAACCCAAGACTTAAACAAATACCTTCAACTTGCAAATCAACAGGAGCAGCCGCTCTGTCTAGCAGTTCTGGACTTAGACAATCTCAAACAGATCAACGATCGTCACGGGTACAATACTGGCGACATGGTGATGCGTCAGTGGGGACAATTGCTCCGGCAAACTTTTAGGCAAAATGCAGTCGTTGCTCGCTGGGAGAGCGATGAATTTGTGGTTGCCTTATCTAGCATGATTAAGGCAGATGGTATTCAAAGACTCACTCAATTATTAGCAACGCTCCACCACAGAAAATTCGTTGCTCCCGAGCAAACTCAATTTCGGATCACATTTAGCGCTGGAATTGCTCAATATCCAGATAATGGAACGGATTTGCCTTCTCTTTATCAAGCCGCATCCGAAGCCTTGCATCAGTCTAAAGTTGCTGGGTGTGCTTGTATTTTTTCTGCGGGAGACTCTAGGGCTATTCTCCAATAAACGAAGTCTTAATTCATTATTAACATTCTCAAACTCAAACTTTTCTTAACTCCTCATAAGTTCCTCAGATTGTTTTATTACAGTCAAAGTGGGTATGCAAGGACTGTTGCATACAATCACCTCCGATCGCGCGCATTCTGGCATTGGGGAAGGTTTTGTATATCAGAGAGTTTTAGTAGCGATCGATGATTTTGAAATTAGCAGTGGAGAACAGTAATGTTAGATATCGATGAAATGGGACAAAAAGAAATACACGAACTGCTACATAAAGTAGGATATGGACACCTCGGCTGCATAGGCGAAGGGTATCCATATATTGTGCCTATGCACTATTACCTTAAAGACTCAGAAATATATATCTTCACAACGGTGGGAATGAAGACTGAGTATATGGATGCAAATCCAAAAGTTTGCTTACAGATCGAAGAAGTTCACGATCTGGTGCACTGGCGCAGCGTTGTTGTGAATGGTCGCGCTGAACGCCTCACTGAGCAGCAAGATATTGATCGGGTGATGCAATTTGTCAAAACGCAGAATCCAACACTTTCGCCTGCGATCAATCGAACCTGGATCGATGCTTGGGGACGAGCAGAGGTGATTGCAATCTACCGCATTCACGAGAATGAAATGAGCGGACGCACGACTGATGGAGTTAGCAGTCAGTGAAATCGAAAAATTTGGACAAACTTATTTTAGAAGGCTGATTTTAATTCGGCGATCGCCTCTCTAAAATTTCGCCCTAGCTTCCTTCTCTGTAAATCTGCCAACCAGGGCATCACATTAAATTAGGAGGATTAATTTATGAACCACGATCGCCATCAACATGGACAAACCCAACCCAAGCCAGGACACGCTGGGCACCACGAACACAAACAGCAACTTGAAAGGAATCTACCTGACCCACACAGCAATCATAGTGCTCACGGTAAACAGCCTAATCACGCTCAACACGCAGGTCACGACAAACACGCTGGACACAGCCCAGAGATTTTCAAACGACGCTTCTTTATTTGCCTCTTACTAACGCTGCCCGTTCTCTATTTTGCGCCCATGTTTCAGGATTGGTTTAGTTATGAAGCCATCCAGTTTTCAGGTGCGAATTGGGTGATTCCCATTTTCTCAACGATTATTTATTTCTATGGTGGCTGGGTTTTTCTGAAGGGAGCTTACTACGAACTCCGCAGTAAAATTGGCATGATGACTCTGGTTGCTCTAGCAATCACCGTGGCGTTTGTCTACAGTGTGGCAGTGACTCTTGGATTGGCGGGAGATTCTTTCTACTGGGAACTGGCCACCTTAGTCGATATCATGCTGCTCGGTCACTGGATGGAAATGGCTTCTGTGCTGGGAGCCAGCAATGCTCTACAAGAACTTGCCAAGTTAGTACCTTCTGTCGCTCACAAGAAGCAGGCGAATGGGCAGATAGAAGATGTCCAAGTAAGCGCATTAGTTGAGGGCGATCTAATTCTGATTCGTCCCGGTGAACAAGTCCCAATTGATGGTGAGGTCATCGAGGGTACTTCCAACGTCAACGAAGCTTTTCTCACTGGGGAGTCGCGCCCGGTGGTCAAAAAAGCCAACGATGAAGCGATCGCCGGAGCAGTCAATGGAGAAGGCGCTTTGACAATCAAAGTCACTCGCACCGGAGATAAAACAACCTTGAGCCAAATTATGCGCCTAGTTGAGGAAGCGCAGGCATCTAAAAGTAAATTTCAAACACTAGCCGATCGACTCGCCTATTGGCTAACTTATACAGCGATCGCGATCGCTACGCTAGCGTTCATCATTTGGCTATCTGTTAAACCAGATGGTTTAACATTTGCAATTAATCGCGCCGTTACTGTATTGGTGATTGCTTGTCCTCATGCGTTAGGTTTAGCGATTCCCTTAGTTCTAGTTAACGCTACTGGAATGTCCGCTAAAAACGGCATTCTGGTACGAAATCGAGAAGCGTTTGAACGAGCCAAAGACATTAAAACAATCGCATTTGATAAGACGGGGACATTGACAACCGGACATTTTGGCGTGCAACGAATTTATACAGATAGTATAGATGAGTTAAAAGCTTTGGGCATTTCTGCTTCTCTCGAATCTTTATCAGAACACCCGCTTGGACAATCGATCGTAGAAGAAGCCAGCCATCGCAAAATCGAGCTTTCAAAAGCCAGTGACTTCAAAGCAGTTCCCGGTCAGGGCGTTGAAGGCGTGGTAAACGGTCAGCGCTATCGGGTTGGCAGACCAGAATGGGTTCAAGAGTTGAAATTGCAGTTTCCGCCAGCGTTGCAAAAGGGACTACAAGAACGTGAATCTCGTGGTGAAAGTGCGATCGTGCTGATGGACGACAAGCAAGTTCTCGCCCTATTCGGGTTAGCAGACCAGGTGCGGGCATCTGCACGAGAAGCGGTTGTGAAATTACAGAAAATGGACGTGCAAGTGGTCATGATTACAGGCGATGCCGAAGCGGTTGCCAAGGCGGTTGCTGGGGATTTGCAGATCGATCGCTACTATGCTCGTGTCCTACCACAGGATAAAGCTGCATTGATTCGTAAGCTCAAAGCTGAGAAGCCAACCGCCTTTGTGGGCGATGGAATCAATGATGCACCGGCTTTAACCGAGTCGGATTTAGGACTGGCGATCGGCGCTGGAACCAATGTGGCGATCGAGTCGGCTGATTTAATTTTGGTTAAAAGCGATCCGCTTGATGCAACCTACGCGCTTAAACTTGCGAAAGCGACCTACAACAAAATGACTCAGAACTTGCTTTGGGCAACTGGGTACAACGTCGTTGCAATTCCTTTAGCAGCAGGAATTGGTGTACCGTTCGGCCTTCTATTAACGCCAGCATTGGGCGCAATATTAATGAGTGTTTCGACGGTCGTTGTTTCAATTAATGCAATGTCGTTACGTCGCGTTCGTTTGAGTGATTAACTGCATATCTTGGAGGAGTAAGAGTTTATGTCCAAGAGAATCTTCCAAATTCTGGCGGCACCAGAAACCAACCTGTTTCTCTTTGCCTTTTTGCTCAACTTTGTTTACGAAGTTTGGCAGGCTCCCTATTACGAGTTCTACCGAAGTCCCTCTTTAGCCGACAAAATCAATGACTTGACTCACTGCTCCTTCGGCGATGGGGTCATTATTCTATTTAGTAGTTGGGTGGTGAGTGTGTTAGTTCGTTCGCGGAAGTGGGTGCTTTATCCCACCTCGAAGCTGGCGTTCCTGTTTACCAGTATTGGGTTGGTGATTACTCTGGTAATCGAAACCTATCGAGTTAATGTTTCTAAAGTCTATGGGGTTCCGGTGCTGGCAGTACCCATTCTAGGGATGAGTTTACTGGCCGTAATTCAGTGGATCGTTTTACCACCATTCATCCTTTATCTGGCTCGCCGTCATATGTTGGGTTATCTCGAAAAGCGGAGCTAATTAATCGACATGGACAAGGAATTTAATGCCTATCTGTTGGGTGGTGGTATCGGCTCTTTAGCAGCCGCAGCCTTCATGATTCGCGACGGCGGACTCCCTGGCAGAAATATTTTTATCCTAGAAGTAAAGCCCATCTTGGGCGGGAGTTTGGATGGAGCCGGGAACCCTGTAGACGGTTATTCGATGCGGGGGGGACGGATGTTGACGAGTGACAATTATGAATGCACTTGGGATCTTTACAAGTCCATCCCCTCCCTAAGTTCGCCCGGTAAAACAGTGTTTGACGAAACTATGGAGTTTAATGAACGGCATAAGTCAAATTCTATGGCGCGTCTCGTTGACAGCCGCCGAGCAAAAGTCCCTGTGAGTTCAATGGGCTTTTCCATGCAAGATCGTCAAGAGTTGCTGAAGCTTAGCCAAGCTGATGAAGACGAATTGGCTGCTAGTCGTATCACTGATTGGCTTTCTCCAGAATTCTTCAAGACTGAATTCTGGTTTATGTGGGCAACTACATTCGCCTTCCAGCCGTGGCACAGTGCCGTTGAATTCAAGCGTTACTTGCATCGCTTCATGCTCGAATTCTCTCGGATTGAAACCCTTGCTGGGGTGAAGCGAACCATTTACAATCAGTACGATTCATTGGTTCGTCCACTTCAGAGTTGGCTCGCAGATCAAGGTGTCAATTTCATCGTCGATTGCAAGGTCACAGATCTCGATCGCAACACCGAAGAAGGCAAGTTTGTGGTGACAGGCATTCATTATCAGCAGAAGGGTGAAAGTAAAGCGATCGCGCTTAAAGACGGCGACCTGGTTTTTCTGCAAAACGGATCGATGACTGATGCCTCAAGTTTGGGTTCTATGACAAGTGCGCCCAAGAAGCTGACCAAACAGGACAGCGACAGTTGGAATTTGTGGGAAAAGCTGGCGGCAGAACGCCCAGATTTCGGTAATCCTTCTGCTTTTAACAACAGCATTGCCGAGTCACTGTGGGAGTCTTTTACAGTCACACTAAAAACCCCTACATTCTTCAACAAAATGCTTGAATTTAGCAGCAATCAACCGGGAACTGGTGGGCTTGTCACGTTTAAAGACTCCAACTGGCTGATGTCTATCGTGCTCGCCTATCAACCCCACTTTATAAATCAACCTGTTGATATACAGGTCTTCTGGGGATACGCTCTTTTCCCCGATCGCGTGGGTGATTTTGTGCCCAAGCCGATGAGCGAGTGTAACGGTGAAGAAATTCTGCGAGAACTCTGCGGTCATCTACGATTCGATCTGCATACTGTGGAATCGGCAAACTGCATTCCTTGCAGGATGCCGTACATCACAAGTATGTTTATGCCTCGTTTAGGCACGGATCGACCGTTGCCGATTCCTCGCAGCTCGAAGAACCTTGCTTTCATCAGCCAGTTTGTCGAAATTCCTGATGATGTTGTCTTCACGGTTGAGTATTCGGTGCGAGTTGCTCAAATGGCAGTTTATGAATTTTTAGGTATTAACCGCCAAATCCCGCCCGTTTCGCCTCATGATAAGTCACTGCGAGTGCAGTTTGAGGCTTTAATCAAAGCGTTTAAATGAGTTTTGTAACTTCCCAGAAAAGTTGATTCATACCGTCAATCAGCAACGCCGTTTTTTCATTATCTTTACCAAAATTTCTGTTCTATTATCTTAAACTCTTTAGTCGAGTAGAGAGTCAAGTAGAGAAGTCAACATCATTCTTCAGGCATATTTACTCGAATTTTTGAATCTAGGCCTTGACTCTCTAGTGAGGTTGAGAGTTTAGTATGGACTTAGTTCTAAGAAAATTAGTCACTCAATTGAGGATAAAGATGAGTATGCTCACACTTGCTAAAACAGTAATCGGTGGAACTATAGCTGGCTTAACGTTGTTAGCTTTGACAGCTAATCCCTCGTTTGCAGACACTCACAACCAGACTGCTAGTCAAACAATAGCGCAAACCAATCAGGCTCCGCAGCAGCCTACTGAAGGCGGATGTAGCTGTTGCAAGGATATGATGAAAAATATGCCTGGTATGTCTGGGATGAGAGGAAATTAAAGCAACCGCTCCAGATAGACGGTTATGGCGATCGCCATGCGATCGCCTTTTGGGAAATATTTAGGATGCTGTGAAAAGAACTAACAGACAAGGCGTTCTTTGGAATCAGAAAAACGGTGTCGCCCTAACAGTTTTACTGCTCTGTTTACTGCTTTGTTGGTGGTTGGAGCATCCTAATATAAATCTATTCACACCAGAAGGCTTCAAACAAGCAGTCAAGAATCTAAGAATTTTTGTTGCCGTTCAGGTGTTAGCCACCGTCGCGGCAATTTCTTTGTTCCGCTCTGAGGTTCCAAAGCGGGAGTTTAGTCAGTAACCCTGAACCTGAATTTTTCTCACTAACTCAAGCTTGATGCCAGACGTGAGGTAGTGTTGTGCCTGAATCATCAATGCTGATGTTTCTGCATCCAACCCAGCATTAAGCCAGTTCCCATTAGTAAAAAGCCAGCAAAGCTATAAGGGGCGCTTACCTGCCATGCAAATAAAACGCCCCCTAACATTGATCCCCCAACTTGTCCGAGGCTATTAGCGGCATTTTGAATTCCTAACACTGTTCCCGTGTGTTGACCGCCCCGTTTTGAAATCAAAGCAGCTACATTTGGGGTAATCAATGCCATACCGAATGCCAATATAGCGACAACTCCCAGCACAATCGGAAGCGATCGCGCCATTAGCAGCAGGAAGATTCCGCTTCCCATGAGTGCAAATCCCAGAGCAACTTGGGCGATCTCATTCATATATCGAGACAAAAAGCTCACTGCAATGATTTGAAAGACTGCCATCACTGAGCCACACATCATAAATACAAAGCCTGTTTGGACGGGCCCGTATCCCAATATTTCTTGAGCATATAATGCAAAAACGGCTTCAAACATCGTGAGTCCAAACTGGGCGATCGTGGCTAAACCCAACAGCAGTAATAATGGTTTATCCAGCCTTTTCCAATCTAGTGCTGGCTGACGAGGGACTACAGTTGCGGATCTCGATGGTAACGATTCTGGCAACCAGCGGAGAGCGACTAGCAGCGTTAAGAACATCAAACCCGCAGCTAGAAAAAAGGGAGGAGCATAATTTTCAATTTTGAGATCGAAAAGACCGAGGGTAAAATGTAAGTCTTCACGAGTTGTCAAACCACCAAAAGCTGGTCCAGCAATTGCTCCAAGACTCACTGCTGTACCGAGCCAAGCCATTCCTTGGGTGCGATCGCGCTCAGTCGTTACATCCGAAACATAAGCCGCAGCAGCAGGCAGCATCGCAGCGGCTAGAACCCCACCGACCGATCGAGCAACATACAGCATTGCGAGGGATGATGCAAACCCAAATAGTAGTTGAGCGATCGCGGAACCGGCAATTCCGATCAAAATTAAGGGTCGCCTGCCGACTCGATCTGACCATTGCCCCCAAAACGGTGCTGTAATTAACTGAGCGAAGGCGTAAATGCTGGTTAATAAGGTAATGTGAATGGCGATCGTCTCACGCGGAACAACTGCTGTATGTAAATGTTGGGCGTAGAAAGGAAGTACAGGCAGGCTTACTCCGAAGCCAATCATGACTACAAATAAGCAAACAAGAAGTAAGAAGAGCTTTTTAATCATAAAATCAGGTGAGGGGTTTTATTTGTATTGGGTTGGTAATTACTCTGGTAATCGAAACCTATCGAATTAATGGTTTCTAGGCGTTGCTGATTCACGGTATGAATCAACTTTTCGCTTGATGTTACAAAACTCACCCTACTTAGCTTATACCCATTCCGAAATCTTGAATTTATACCTGTATTCAGCAACGCCAGGCTGAATCTCATTAACTACCAATAGTCACACAAACCTGGGATAATTTAAACAAACGGCTCAGATGGTAAGCCAAAGAAGCGAAAACAGCAATGGCAAGCTACAGAGAATGGAACCAAGCATTAGTGTCTTACTTTACCAGTGGCGTACCGCGCGGTACTAAACTTTACGTAAGCGTTGACGACGATGTACTCGAGCGTATTGGTCTAGAATTTGGAAAGGATACGGGCGTCAACAACGGTCGCGATGACTTTTTGATTGCCGTAAGGAAAAGAGTCATCATTGACCAACAAGTTAATTTGAGCAACTTGCGAGGGTGTGATTCTGACGGTTTACCCAAAAGTATTGCCTTTCTCAGTGCCACAGTCCTAGCCGCCTATCAGATGGCTGAGGAAGAAAAAATATCAGAACTAAACTACTTCCGGCGATTGCAGAAAATTTTAGGTCTGTCCGACGCTCGTCGTCCACCGGGCATGGAATCTGGTTCCGCTGCTGAAGAACCGCTATGGAAAGAATGGAATCTTTGGCTAAGGCAACAGGGATTTTTACCTTCAGCAGTTCGGGGTCGCGGTGGTCCAACTACCTATATAAATTATCCAATTTCGCAATCTCTTCTACGCCACGCTGATAAAAACCGACTTCTAGATATATTTAACGAAAAGCAATGGACAGCCCAATGGGATGCCCAAACTTTATTTACTCATGTCCGCCGCGAGACGCCGAGGCTTTGCCAACACTTAAAAGAGTTACTGACGGACAACAGGCAGCGCTATGAAGCCGTTGCCGAAGCAATTCACGAAGTTTACGAACAATGGCAAAATGAGGGGAAACCAGTAACACTAAAACAAGGAGTACGCACCTGGAGCCGCTACCTTTTTGCAGGTTTATATCGCACTGAAGATCCATTCTTGGGCCAGATTGATTACTATCTCTACCCGAAACAGCTAAAAGGGCGACCAGTAGAATCGGTACAAGTTCAGTACAGAGATAACGTTCACCAGCTTCGGGACGAACGCGCTGGATGGTATTTCCCTCTAAAAAATCCAATAAATATGAATGAATTGGATCGCGGTGCAAGATACCAAATTAGTTGTTCTACAGACCTGGATTCCCTAATTTTGCCCGAGCGTAACTTTTGGATATTAATTCCAGATCCCGATAACCCAGATTCAGGAGCCTATGCTTCTTGGGGAACGCCATCCCTCGGTACGCCATTTATCCTACTCTACAAAAAAGAACTGCTCTCAGATATTCAACGGTTGCAAGATGAGCAGCTATTGAAATGGCAGGGTGGAGCACAACCAGTATTTAAAAATTCTACCTGGTTTGAAATTCACACCTGCATGGTTGTTTCCCAAGCTTGGGATGCAGTCTTTATCAAAAGTCAAGAACTTAAAGATGCTTTGCAACCCAGTGTCCGTTTATCTATTAGCTTTTCAGGTGGTTTGCGCGTACCTCAATTGGGTGCATGGCTAGAGGGACATAGCCCTCTAGTAACTATCTTTGGTTTCCATCCCACAGTTGAGTTACAAGTAACTCGATTATCGGATGATTCCCAAATTTGGGAAAAGTTACAGCAAAGTACAAATATTCCCATTGTAGTTAACTTTCCTAGTGTAGGTGACTATCTCGTAAAAGCTACTTGTGGAGGTGAATCTAGCGAGCGCTTTGTCAGAATTGTTGATTGGAGTGGTCTGTCAATAGTAGAACCATCAAGTTGTGAAGTGATGCCGATCGGTTCAAGTCATAATATTTGTGGCAGCGTCCTTCAGTCATTGGCTCAATAAAGTTAAATAAATTCAAAAGTAAAATGACCAAAATTCAACGTTGGTACAGAGGATTTTCATACAAAGGGAACCCAAAACAACTTATCCAGGAAGTTTCCAAACACATACAACACCAAAATATCAGTCAATATGTGCCACTTCTGCGACTGGAAAAAGGAGCTACTTCTAGAAAAAGCTTTTATTTTTTTCTAGCAATTGAAAGTAGTACCCTAGGAGAAATACCTCAAGAAATTGTAAACTCTAATTTGCTCAAATTTCCCTGTTTTAAAACTTCGGCAGTTCCCGGCAATAAGAGCTTCACCTATGAACAAATAAAATCTATGGTTGGGGCAGCCCATGAAGTTTACGATTACACGAACCCTATTCCTTATCAGCCTGTAGAGAAAGTTACCTATGATAACCCATTTGAGGCGAGCGCCTCATCGCCTATCAATCAATCGTCACCAGATATTGAGGCACTTTCCCAGCGTTACGAACACCTTCTCTACTGGCTATCTACCCTTGGTAGCGGAACGTGGGAATCCTTCAAAAAAGCCTGCGATACTCTGAGACTTGAGGAACCAAAACGCATTTTACGGAGGCTTAGGTTGCTTGGGCATATTGAGTCTTCTTCAGACGGTACACGATGGTCTATGGCTCCTACAGCCCTCGTTAAGATTAAATCAGACTCTCCAGAATTTCTTCTTTGCGGTCAACGCAGCATCAAGTTGCTGAAGGAGTTGGAAAAATATACAGATATAATTTCCAGTCATCAATCAAGAAGAGACGCACCGCCTTGCATTCGTCTCAATTTGAGTGACTTTAATATAATTACAAGCCAGTTTTCTATCCTTTACGCTGGGGAAGTATCGAGCCGACTTGCTGAAATTATACCAAATCTTGACATTTGGAAGCAGAATCTCAGAAGCTTGCAGGGAATTGTGCCGAGTATATACGAGTGGAAGCGCTTTGATGGTAATGATTTTATTAGCTGTATCTCTCCCAATCAAACAGGTATGTACCAGATGTGGAGGATAGAGGAGAGCGATCGTCCTGGCTATACACTCTTTTATGACCAAGAAAGCGCTAGTTGGCGACAGGGCGACTGGTATGGTCTACGATTTTTAGCATTGCAGCACAGTGGCTTTGAATGTATTGCACGTTACGATCACGCTAGCGGGCGTTTAGCAATACCTGTCTCCCAGCGTTGGCCGGAAATTTACGAACGTGCGCTAGTGCTAGCATCTGGACAACTCCCAACTTATCAAAAATCCTGGTTGCTCTACGAGAACGTGCCGATGGAAGTAATTTCTCTGCTAACTGATAAACTTAATGTAAAGTGCGAAGAGGTACCTGCCAGTGCATGACTTAGTTGGCGCATATCAAAGACTTGATCGCATTTATCAGCTATATATCAAAAGTGCCTTTCCCCTGCGTTACCGCGCTTTGGCTGATGAACGCGATCGCCTCCTCCAGCAACCAGGTATCTTGAGTCAGCCTCCCTTAGTTGAGCCTGTCCCGATTTATCCATCATCGGGGATGAATTTGTCAGCCGCAGCCAATCAACTGCCCTCCGAATACCACAATTTGGCACAACTTGGGCAAATGATTTTCGATCCGGGAGTCCAGCTTTACCAACACCAATGGGAAAGCCTGCGGGAAGTGTTGGTTAACCAGCGAGATTTAGTCGTGACTACTGGTACGGGTTCCGGTAAAACCGAATGTTTCCTCTTACCGCTTTTCGCACAGTTAGCAAGGGAATCCCAAACTTGGGGGGCTAATCGCCAACCGCCATCAAATCATCGTTGGTGGGATAACAATGTAAATTCTAATGGCGACCGTATCTCTCAATGGGCGCATACACCCCGACCAAAAGCCCTCCGTGCCTTGATTCTCTATCCTCTTAACGCGCTAGTTGAAGACCAGTTGCGGCGGCTGAGAAAAGCGCTAGAAGCGCCATCAGTACACCAGTGGTTAAATCAAAACAGAGGGGGAAATAGAATTACCTTTGGACGCTACACCGGACAAACACCAGTTTCAGGCATACAGAAAGACGATAGTATCAGACGACTGAAAAATGAATTAAGGGAACTAGAACAGCAGCGCCGACAGAGAGATACGGATATCCAAAACAATCCGTCTTGGCTTCAGGATATGCCCGATTTGCCTTACTACAAACCGCTACTTGATGGCGGTGAAATGTGGTCTCGGTGGGATATGCAAGATAGTCCGCCGGATATTCTAATTACTAATTACTCGATGCTCAACATTATGATGATGCGGAGTATTGAGAACAATATTTTTGATGCTACTCGTGACTGGCTTGCTGACAATCCCGACCACCAATTTTTCCTCATTATTGATGAACTTCATGCTTATCGCGGTACGCCGGGGACAGAGGTTGCTTATATTCTGCGATTGTTGTATTCGCGTTTGGGATTGACACCAGACTCGCCACAACTACGGATTTTGACGACTACAGCTAGCCTTGAGCCAAATCAACAGGGCAGAGACTTTTTGCGTGAGTTTTTTGGCCGCGATAATTTTGACTTCATCACAGGACAACAAACCCCACCAACACCAGGGGCAAGATTCAATCTTTCGGCCTATCAAAATGCTTTTGCCCAGTTTGCTCAGTCAGTACAAGCTGACCCATTGCAGGAAATGCAACCGCCAAATTCAGCATCTAATCAAGTGCGGAATGCTATGTCTAATTTGGCTATGCAGCTTGGACAACCGGCAGGATCTGGACTAAGTGCGGAACAACATCTTGGAGAAGCACTGGCTACTTTAGGCGCAGCCGATGTACTGAGAGATGCTTGTCGCGAAGTCGATCGTCTGCTTAATCCAAGTAATCCTAACCCTACAGTGAGGGCTACGAAAGTTATAGATGCAGAACACTTAAATGATCCAACAGATTTAGACCGTCAAATTTTCTCTGGTGCTGCGAGTAATGGGTTGGTATCTGATGCGATGCGGGGGCTACTTCTAGGACTGGGAATGTCTCAACGAGTGAGTACGGGGCGATCGCCTCAACCTGTACGCGGTCATCTATTCTTCCGCAACCTGCAAAACTTATGGGCTTGCTGTAATCCTAACTGTACCCATTCACCAGTCGATCGAAATATAAGGCAGAACACTCCGAATCCTCCGACTGTTGGTGCAATTCATGCCACTCATCGCCTTAGCTGCTCCTGTGGTTCTCGTGTTTTGGACTTAATTATTTGTGAAGTGTGTGGAGAGGTTTTTCTTGGAGGCTACAACAAAACTACTCAACCAATAGGAAACACAAATGTAGAAATTCTTACACCCGATCAACCCGATTTAGAGGGAATCCCTGACCGTATTACTCTCAATCAACGCTACGGAAATTATAGAGTTTTTTGGCCTTTGCCTGGAGAGACACCTGTTTGGGATACGCAGCCACAAGACCCAGAATGGACGCTTGATAAAATAAAACGCCGATGGGTTCGTGCCAAGTTAAATCGGACTACAGGCGCACTTACGCAGAATAGCACTCAACCACAAGTAGATGAAGAAATACCAGGGTGGCTCTATCAAGTGACAGGCAATCATCCAGAAGAACGAGCATTGCCAAGTAAATGTCCTCGCTGTGATGCTGACTACGGAAGACGAGACAAATTTCCTACTCCCCTGCGTTTCCACCGCACCGGATTTCAGAAAGCTTGCCAAGTGCTTGCCAGTGGACTTCTGAGAGAAATGCCAGCACCAATAAGCCCCACCAGTCGATCGTCTCGCAAGCTGGTCATATTTTCCGACAGCCGTCAAGATGCCGCCAAGCTAGCTGCAGGGATGGAGCGCGATCATTATCGCGACATGGCGCGGATGTTGCTGATTCAGTCTTTTCAAGATTATTGGAATGACTTTGTAGGCTTCCTCCGCATTACTTGTGCAAATAACCAAACAGCACTTACTAGGTTGCAGGCATTGAACCCAGATCTTTACACTGCTGTTGTTGCGAATCCGCAGCCTGATGATATGGTTCGGCGCAACCGATTTCGCAATACTAATCAGGCTTTGGTAAATGAAGCAAGAGACTGGATTGATGATTTGCCCTCAAGTAATCAGCAGGCTCGTGACGAATGGCTAGGATTACTAGAGCGCTACCCAGGGGGAATTCCTCTTCTGAATTTGCGGGATAAGATTCGAGATGGCCTTCTCAATTATGGCATTTGTCCGGGCAGACCCAGCTTTCGGACTATGACCTATACAGTCGGACAGGGAAGGGGAGTAGAAAGGTTTCCTTGGTTTGATTGCTACAACTGGAATGCTAATCCAATCGCACGAGTTATTCCCGGCACCCAGGAACAGAGAGCTCATGCTGACCTGTTGGAAGCTCTCTTAACTGAAGAGTTGATGTATGCTCTTTTCCCCCACATTGCTCGGACTATTGAAGGACTGGCACAGGGTTGGGTTAGCTATCAATATCAAGGAAACCGAACTCCGTTGATTGAAGCAACTGAAGCAGTGATTCGACAATTAGGAATTCGGAAATTACATCGCTATTTTCCCCATGTCCGTCTCGACAATAATTCTGATTTGCCTAAGTTTGCTCAACGGTACATTAGTAGAACGGGCCTTGAACTAAGCGACGTGCAGCATCAGTTACAACAAGTCATTCCAATCCAACCTTCAAATCAATCTCAAAGTCAACGATTTATACTCGATCCAGATCGCCTCTATCTCGTTTTACCACCCCCGGCAAATTCTGATGGTTCGCGTCCGGGATTCCGTTGTCCGCAATGCAATGCTTTCTTTATTCAACCTGCTGCTGGAGTTTGCCCCGAATGTAACAGCGATCGCCGTTTTGACAATCCGAATACTTCCACAATTCATCTGACACCAGGACAGACAACAAGCGACTTTGATTACTATACCTATCTTTCAGAGCAATCAGGTCAGCCGTTCCGCATGAATGCAGAGGAATTAACGGGTCAAACTGACAAAAAAGAGCGAACTAGGCGCCAGGAGTTATTTCAAGACATCCCTATCAATCAAGAAATTCTGCGGGTTCAGGGTATCGACTTATTGAGCGTCACAACGACAATGGAAGCGGGGGTAGATATTGGTGCATTGCTAGCAGTAATGATGGCAAATATGCCGCCCCGCCGATTTAATTATCAGCAACGAGTTGGTCGTGCTGGCAGACGTTCTGCGGGAGTTTCATTAGCTGTTACCTTCTGTCGAGGCCGAAGTCACGATGACTTTTACTTCCAGCGTCCTGAAAGCATCACAGGCGATCCGCCGCCACCGCCCTACGTTGAGATGAAGAGTCAAGAAATTTTCCAGCGCGTCCTCATCAAAGAAGTGTTAAGGCAAGCTTTCACAGACACAGGAATCACTGCGTCTTTAGGTGGGACTGACAACGTACACGGTGAGTTTGGTGATGTTGCTAATTGGGCTAATTATGAAGTAGCGATCGCCAATTGGTTAAACAATCCAGCCAATGAACCGAAGATTTTGTCAGTTTTGGATATTTTGCGGGTGCAAACAACATTATCGAATGCTAGTAATTCTCAAATGTTGAATTATCTCCGCCAAAACCTGATAAATGCCATTCAAAATGTTGTAAATGACCCTACATACACTCATAATGCGCTGAGCGAACGTTTGGCAAATGCGGGGTTATTACCGATGTTTGGTTTTCCAACGCGGGTGCGTTTGCTTTACACGCGCTGGCCCTCACCGGGCGCTCAATGGCCACCAGAGACGGGAATAGTCGATCGCAACCTTGATGTGGCTATCAGCCAATTTGCACCAGGATCTGAGACTGTCAAAGATAAGGCGGTTCACACTGCTTGTGGTGTGGTTGAATTGTATCCTCAAGGCAACACAATTGCGACCGCACCAGGCTTAGTCCCAGCACTCACTCAGGGCAACGAATCTCTCGGACTTTGTAGTAACTGTCAAGCGGTAATCTACCCGTACATAACCTTAAATGAACCACTCCCTGGCGGTCAGCGATCGCCAACAACTCAATGTCCAGTTTGTGGTGTAAATGATGCGATGCGTTACATTGATGCCAGGGAACCCAAGGCATTTTTTACAGACTTGCAACCAGAGGACTTTGATGGGCAATTTGAGTGGCAACCGCGATCGACACGACCTTCTTTGAGTATCCCTCCGAATGATGGCACGCCTGCAAATAATGGCACGCCTGCATCTGTCCTTAATGCTTCTGTATCTGCATTCAATGACAATATCATTTCGGTTAATGATAATGGTGGCACTGGAGGGTTTGACTTCTACGAAAGAGTTAGGATTGATAATCGACATAAATCAGGAGCTTATGCTGTATCTAAGCAAAACAGTTCGGTTAGTACATCTGGAGCGGTTTATCGGGTAGCTCTACTATCTCGACGTAAAACAGATATCCTATTAGTAAATATTCAGGAATGGCCTAATGGCATATTTGCCAATCCAACTACAGTTGAAGGTCGTGCTGCTTGGTATTCTTTCGCGTTTTGGCTGCGGGTAGCGGCTGCTTCTCTTCTCGATGTGGATGCACTGGAGTTGCAGGCGGGTTTTCGTTCATTAGAGCAGAATGGAGCGATTATAGGTCAAGCTTTTCTTTGCGATCAATTGGAAAATGGAGCTGGATATTGCCAATTTCTCGCCCAACCGAATGAGTTTCAACGACTGATGGATCGGGCAGATCCAACAATTTCAAACAGCATTGCCTGGAAATGGACGAATCCTCACGAGCACGGAAGTGATTGTGATACTTCCTGCAATTTGTGTTTGCGGGACTATCAAAATCTGGCTTATCACGGGTTATTGGATTGGCGACTGGCTTTAGATATGGCACGATTGGTGTCTAATCCTGCGTCGGCGATCGATCTCAACTCTTCTTGGGGCAATTTCCAGAATCCTTGGCTTAACTTAGTGCAAGTTCCAATTCCAGCCGCACTTCAACGCTTGGGTTATGGTGCACCAGTGCAGTTTGAGACTCTCACTGGCTACGTGCACCAGAATGCTCGACGGCGGACAATCAAAATGATTCGACATCCTTTATGGAATGATGACCATCCAGAGTGGATTGCAGCGGTGGCGAGCGCGCGATCGCAGTATCCTGGTTATCAGGTGGAGGCTGTCAACCCGTTTATGGTTCTCCGGCGACCGGGAGATTGTGCGTGATGTGGGAGCAGATATTTTCAAACGAATCACGATGGAATTTAGCGTTTTCCATAGGGTGTTGCGTTTGGAGTCTGGCTGTGGTCAAAAATTGCTGTCCAGTCACGAGAAGATTTCCAAAAAAATGTCAAGGTATTGTTAGGGCAATTACGGTGATGACAAGTTAGAGAGGCAGAGTCAAGATACCCCAATGATGTGCTTCCAGCTCGCCGACAATATTTATTAACAAATTCTTCATATTCTGTTTCTGATATCTTATAATTAGATAGAGCAGCCAAAATTTTTAAATCCTTATAGTAAAGCATTTGTTCAGCATAAATTGTTTGCCAGTTGTCGGTAGAAAACTGTATTATTTCTTTTTTAAAGGTTTTTGATTGAGCAATATACATGATAATAAAAAATGATTTTTTCCATTTTGGGAACTGATCCAATAAATCGTTGATTAGGGAGACACAGCCGGATAACTGTTTACCAGTTCCATTTATGTAATCCATAAAAACAAAAACACTATTTTCTGGATCTACATCGACTTCAGGATCATTGTACCCAGGGTTTTCAAAATAGTCTTTTAGTAGTCTAGGTTTACTGGCAGGAGGGCAACCAGTCTCAGAACCAGTGAGAGCATGATTTTCGTAATAGCCCCAAAGTGTATGCTGGCTTTCAACACCCTTTTTTTTAGGTTGAGGAAGCCAAGCATACCGGATAACTTTATTACGCAGCCACCTTTTAAATTTTATTTCACTCTTCGTTGGTGGGTTTTCGAGAGAATGAAATGCTTCAATTAAATGTTCTTGATCGAGCAGAAAATTCAGAAGTTGGTCTCGTAAGTTTTTAACGTCTGTTTTAATAGTGCCTTCTGAAAAAAACTGAATCTCTCTCAGAAGCAAATAGGCTATATTTTTTTCAAGAGAAGTGTCAAATTGATTTAGCCATTCCCTGAGTGTATTAGTAGATATAGTTCCAGGTGCTTGTCTCAGTCGCTCAGCGATGGCATCTATGTGATGAATATCATAGATTTCTCTTTCATCTACTTCTCTTTCTTGAGGAAGAATAGAAGAAATTGGTGTGCGATAAAGCGCAGTTAAATCATACCAATTTTCTTGTAGTGATTCTAAATACTTTCTCAAATCATCTTCGTCATCTGAATTCGAGAAACTACTTAACTGATTTTTTTCCTGAGTCATATTTGGGATAAGTTATTAGTGAGTTTGACTTTCAAATGTATAAATATTATTAAACGTTTTCTTGGTTAAAGAAAAACAAAATGGTCTTCTTCCTGAAATTTCTATTATGTCAGATAATTCTGGTGTTTCTCTAATTTTAAAACTTGCTTTATTGTATAAAATATAGCGGGCTTCTGAATCAGTGCGATTGTAAAGATAATTATCGAAACTATTATTTCTTTTTGAAATCAGTTCATTAACTGATAACCTATATCCACCTTCCGCGAATAGGACTTTTAAAAATCCTTGAACATCTCGATCAAGTCCCAGATTTTTACAAACATATTCAAAGTAGCTAAATGCTTGAGCGCGGTACTGATTAACAAAAAGTCTTCGGGCTGTGTTGATATCTACTGAACCATTAGAATTCTCATCAGCTTTAGAAGCCCAAATCAGATGACACAAAACTTCTATATTTCTCGGCATTCCTCCAGAAACAATAGATACAAAATCAATAATATCTTGATTAAAAGGATAACTTTTATCCTTAAATCTTAGTGTGATCTTACTATTTTTTTCTTCTATATAATCCTTGATTTCTGTTTCACTTAATGGCTCAACCAATCTAAAATCAAATCTGCCATCTTTCAATTGAGCTGCTTCTGCTTGAATGTTAATCAAGTAATCTCCTGTCACACTAACACATATTCCCCAGCTTCGATTCGTAGAAAAGCACTTTTCAGACAAGTCGTGCAGGAAAGTCATCAATTGGGAGACATTAATTTTTAGGCTTGAAAATAAAATTTCTACTTCATCAAAAATCAGCAAAATATGACTTTTGGTAGTAGCGGCAAACATTCTCATAATTAAATCTATAAATTCAGGTTTATCAGCTTGCTTGATTAAAGTCAAGCATTCCTCCCTACTTAAAGCTCCCTGAGAAATCAAGCTCCTCCGAATATTATCCAAAACCATTCCATAAAAATTAGTAATTTCGCTCTTATTTGGATCGCCAGACATAGAAATTTGATTTGCTATTTCTTGAAATCTGATTGGAATACAAAGGCTGCGTTCAGCTTGAAGTACCTCTCGTCTGACAAGATTCAGTCGAGTTGTTTTACCAGAGCCATAATCTCCCGCAAAGAAAAACCTGATTGGTTCTGTTTTATATTTGATGCTATATCTCACTGTCTTCAGTAAATCAGATACTGTCCCTCTTTCTACAATAGGGTGAAACAGCTCATAACCTGCTACTGATGAAGCAGATCCTTTAGCTGCATAGGGATTTTGTGCAGGAGAGAGTAAGCCGCCATTGATATCTGTGTAAGCCATATTCAACCCACCATAGTATAGTCAAGTATCTTCATAAATCCATACTTAATACCTTGAATATCGATTAACTCGATACCAAGGTTCTCAGCAAGTTGTGATTTAGTCATTCTCAGTTCAATTCGATTGGTAATGCGAAGTCTTACTAAAAAGCTTTTAATTTCATCATCCCGGTAATCCGAAACTTCTTTTAATCGATTCACAACATGGCTAACCGGAACTAATCCCATATTTTTTTTTGCATATTCTTGATAGTTACTAATAACAAAATTCATGAGCTGTAGATAATTATTTATTTCAATTTGCTCGCTGTAAACTAGCTCTAAATAACCAACAGGATTTTTTTTATGATTTCCAATAAAGCTATAGCCACAATGCTCTATTAATAGTTGGCGAATCAAGGCAGGAGCCGGGTTATCACCCAGTTGATACTTATCTTTAAGTAGTTGTCGGTCCGAGCTATATGTTTTAACTATTTGTGAATACTGTGAGCAAACCTGAGTTAACTTTTCGTTAAATGACGTGGCTTCTAAAACCCACTTCAAAGCTTGAATAACTTCGATTTTGGATTGAAGCGAAAGTGGAACCGTTCTACCAGGAGTTAAGTCGCGGTAAAAATTATTATTAGCCTTGAATAAGTCAAGAACGTAAAAACCAGCTAAATAGTTTTTAATGGTTGTGGCTGACATCGGGCTTCCTGCTTTGGGGCCACTATGAGCAATAAGTTTGCCTTGAAGCCATGAGACAGCAGACTTGATAGTTAGTCCATCATTGGCTAAAATTCCCTCTGCCAGCAGCTTCATGTCTTCTTCATACTCTTTGGGCAAGTAGAAAATCGGGATTACCTTAGACATACTACGTTCTAAGCCTATAAGCAGAATATTGCTTCTGCAATAATCACCAATACCATCATACTTTACTTTAGTCTTCTCAACTAGACAGGTTAAAACAAAAGTGAAAACAACTTACTTTCTCACAGTTATCACCCAATTTGGCTTCCGAACTGATCTGTTAGAGCATTACGCTCTCGCTTTGAGAGGAGAACCCATAAACCAGAGCCCCTTCTTAAACTTCGCTAACGTAACCTTGTGCGAACAGACGCTCCTCTACCAGTAAGCCCCTGCCGACAATCTTGCTGCAGGTAAGGTGATAGAAGCACCATCCGTCAGAACAGGTCAAGTGCTCGGACTCAGGTCTGCCAACAAGTGAGTGAGAGCCTCTCACCCTTTAAAAATTAGTCCCGGCGGCGAAGCATAATCTCTAGATGTCCCTTTTTGTACAAAGTCTTTAAGAGTTCCCATACCTCCTGATTATGTGGCAAATTTTGACGAAGTTGGCTAATGGCGATCGCACTGCTGTCAGAGCTAATGGCATTTAAAAGCTGTCTTTCTTCCTCCAGAAGGCTTTCATCTCTTTTAAAATGAATTTCTTTCAATTTATCCTGAAGAACCTGACCCTTTTCAAAAATAGATTTGAGTTGGATTATTCGTTCTTCAAGGTTAGTTAAGTTGTCGATCGCAGATGGCAACTGTTCTCTTTGTAATGATAGCTGTGTTTTTAAATCAGTGAGTTGACTCAAAAACTCTGTCATATCGTGGTCGCGTTCTTGGGAAATAAAGGAAAAATCACGCTCCAATTGCTCCCATTCTGAAACCAAACCTTCGCAGAATTTTTGCAAATTTTTCCACAAAACTCCTTTCATAATGTGGTAAGATCCATCCCGGTCTTCATCATCAAATTTGCATCTATTTTTCAAAGGAGATTCATTAATTGAAATTAGATCGAGTAAGACTTCGTAACGACTAAGCATTTGCTCGAAAGCCTCTCGACGGGAGCGCTGTTCACCATTAATTTCCTCTTCAAGTTCAACCAAAGGTTGTTGCAGTAAATCGTACTGTCTAAAACTCTCAAGCTGATTGTTGCTAAAATGCTTAACAACCCGGTCAACAAAGTCATCATTATAACGCATCAAGCGAACTGGGTCTTTATTCAAATTCTCTCGTAAAATCTGTGCTCGATTTAGAATAATTCGCCACTTCTCTAAACCATCTACCAACTCCTCAAGCCTTAATTTAGTGGTTTCGTAAGTTAGCAAAAACTGCTGACACTGCTTTAGCTGATGATGCAATGCAAGTATATCAATTTCATTTACTTTAAGCGAACTAGCTAGGCTTTGGCAATCTTTATCTAGCTGATTTACTTGCCTTTCCAAAATTATCCGGTAGTCATTGAGACAAGATTCTAGGTCGCTATCACTTTCAATCATTTGACTAATTTTAGAAGCATTCAAGTCTAGGGTAAATTTTTCTAGCCTGAGTTTAATTCCACGCAGTTCTTTTTGCAGGGTTGAGCGCCTCTCAATGCAAAAATTTTCTAGAAGCTCCCGTTCGGCTTGAATATTTCTATGAACTTGGTCGAGAGCTACCTCAGACTCATGGTTAGCCTCAAGAATTTTTTCCTCCTCATTTATCTTTTCATTGATTTCATGTAAAATCGTCTCATCAAAACTTTCAAGTAACGAAGTAACCCGAACGCGGAGTTCTTTTAATTGACCATTTAACTCCTCTGGCTCTAATTCCAAACTGGCTTCGCGGATAACATCCGTTGAACGCGCCCACTCTATGTAGCGTCGCCGCTGCAACCATTCAAGAGCTTCTTGGAACTCGTCTTCAAGATAGCCAAGCAGTTTAACTGCTTTCCATAACTTTGAATACTCTAATGCTTTAACATCTTGCTGTCTCCACGCCGTCTCAACTGTCTGTGTTCTGCCTTGTGATTGCAGTTTTTCTTTAATAAACGATTCCAAAGGATGTTCTGTAAATTTAACTTGGGAATTTCCTTCCTTCCGTTTGGCAATTTTCTCCCCACTCATCAAGCCATGTTGTTTGAAAACTGCTAAAACACTGGGTAGGCTAGAACTCCCCATTTCAAACAAATTTTCAAATTCTTCTTTGGAAACTTGATATAACTGACGACCTTTGCGAACAGATAAAGGTATTTTTTCCAAGAGGAACTTATATTTACGTAACGTCGGGTTCAGACTATTATAGAAAGACTTATAATCGGTAAATAAGGCTTTACATTTTTGATAGAACACTGATTCGATAAGTTTACTGTCTGAGCCATTTACCCCCTGGAGGCCCCCAATTTCCCAAGTTTGAGGCGAAATCGCCGGAAACAGCAATCGCATGGCATACTGGTGACACTCTTGGCGATGGTGTTCTAATCTAGAGCGATCGGCTTTACTGACTTCAGGATTTTTTGAGAGCCAGTCTTGAATATAATGAGACAGACTCAGCAGCGTACAAACAGAACATTGTTCGGAAGGCATGACTTTGCGGAGTAAGCCGAAGGATGTGGGATATTCGCCTTCAAAACTTCGACCTAACTGAAGATGGAAGTCTACTTGATTAGTTCCGGCGATCGCAGTTAAAACCTGTGGAACGACGGTTGCTTTTCGCTCATAGCTAAAGTAAAAGCGCCAATCTAAGTGAGTTTCTTCTGGGGATTGAAACCTCATTAAACCAGATTCTTTACTCCCGACACTGATAACAAGAGAACGCTTAGGAAAATCCGCATTATATCTTTCTGGAGCCCCATCTAATAAATTAAAAACTCCAAACCTATCCTGCTTCCACTCCCCTTTATAGCGCCATGACCAATTGGCTTTCTGACCCGTTCTAGAAACTGGGAAGAGTAAAGAAATAATTTCCGACTTAAAAATCGTTGTAGCCATCTCTTCTTTTTGAGTATCATTCCACTCTCCAAACCATTGCTGACGAAATCGATTTAGAATTTTATCTACAACTGTGGGAATGCTTGTCTGAAGAAGGGCGACTAAAGCAAAAGTGCGCTCAGTCGGCTGTATAATGTGCAGTCCGTAAAAATTGTCATCTTCGGCTAGTTTTTTTAACTCCTTTAAGAGGTGAAATTGTTTAGCTACATTTTCAGAAAGACCTGAAGGGAAACCCGCGAGTAGCTTGATTACGTCTCGTCCTTTGGGGTGTTTTGGAAAGGAGATCAACGGCTCCAAGGTTTTGATAGTATTGCTAATTTTGTGTTGTTCCGTACCATATAACTGTACTTGTCCTTCTAGATAATCCTGAATCAAATCTAAAGGAGTATAGGGATGCTGATTATTTTGGGCAAAATGGACGATGCGTTTAAATACTTCAATGACGGTGCGAGGACCATTGCTGAAGTTTTGTCGATCGCATAATTGCCCTAAACTTTCAATTGTTGCTGGATGTGCCAAGTGATTTTGCTGCGCCTTGTCTTCCAGAAAATTAGTACACAAATAATTCCACAGTTTTGCTGGGAACTCAGAGCTGTACGCACCAGCTAATCTAAGAGATACTTTCTGTTCCTTCATACGGTGAATAATATCACCAGCTTGTTCTTCAATAGCTGATTCAGTCGGAGTAGTCGGCATACTTAGAATTAATGCAACAGGCGTAGAACCCAAAGCTCGCATTCCTTTAACTAAATCGCTCAAAATCTGGATGCGAACGCTAGCACCTTCTTCTGTTCGCAAAAATTCTTGGCTTTCATCCGCAAATATTGCTAAACCTGCAAAACCTGCTTGTCGAAGGATAGAAACTGTTTCCTGCCAAAAATTCAAAACATTATCAGTATTTGTGGTGTCAGTATTTAATTGTTGAATAATTTTTAAAGCTTTGTCTTCAGATAACTTGTACTTAAGCGCTATTTCTGCTGCTATATTTTGCTGAGACTTCAAGCCATATTTGCGATACAGTCCCTCAATCTGAGGAAGAAATTCTGGTTTGAGGCGCGTTTTTATCCAGCCATAAGTGGCAACCATCAAATCTCCCAGCTCTTTAAACTTGAAAGGTGGCACCGCCATTATCTTATGATCCTGACACTGCTGCCATAAATAAATTAGTGTTGCTGTCTTACCATACCCATAGTCGGCACTAAGGTAGCCAGTAACAGGTTTACCCTTACCAATTTCCTCAATCAAATGGTCTTTTAGAGTTTTTACGGGTTCAATTGGGTTATAGCTGCTTGCATATAGATTATAAACTCTGGCTACTTCTTGAGGCTCATTTTCTATCTGGGAGGGATTGACTGTATCAACAATTGCTTGGATAGAGTCTAGTTGTTCTAATAATCTTTTCATGGATTGTAAATATAAAGTGTGTCTCGGAGAATGCTAATACTTAGCTAAAGCAATTGAGTCCACTCAGGGGATTGAGTTAGCATTACCCATTGTCCGTATCCCCCTTCATAGCCACAGTCAAAGAAGCCACCTCGATCATAATCATAGGTGCATTTAGCATTATCTATGCTACCATCTAATCCGCTCGGATCTAGCAACAACATTTGACAAATAGCCTCTTGAACTTCTTCTCGCAAGAAAATCTTGACCCCATAGGTTCGTTGTTGCTGTTTGTAGATTGTATCTACTGCCTGAAGTAAAATAGGAGCGGCACTGAAGTAGCGACGGGTGAAGTGTTCGTATTTGCCTTCTGGTTCTATAACACTGGGTGATAACGATCGCAGCCAATTGAGGGCACCAGCCACACTCGTATCACTAAATGCTATTTCACTGGTAGGTAGTTCAAACTTCACAGCAGCCTTTTCAATTACTTCTCCAACTAGGGACTTTTTTTCTGGCGGTGATAAAACAACTTCTTTTCGCAACCATAGTTGTTGTACAACTGTAGCATAAGTCCAAGAAAACCTTTTTTCAGCTTCTTCTTGGTGTAGATTATAAATTACTAAATGTAAAAAATCTCCTAGCAATTCGGGGTT
Organism: Microcoleus sp. D3_18_C4; assembly: GCF_036702355.1. Classification (NCBI taxonomy): domain Bacteria; kingdom Bacillati; phylum Cyanobacteriota; class Cyanophyceae; order Oscillatoriales; family Microcoleaceae; genus Microcoleus; species Microcoleus sp. D3_18_C4. The sequence goes on along the minus strand of NZ_JAUBTF010000004.1, from coordinate 108,830 downwards.
AGACTCTTGAATTTTAGCTGCAACTTGACCAAGAGGTGTCAGTGAGGGGGGATTTTTTTTTGAAATAATTGAAAGATTCCGCAAGAATGGAAATACCACCTTTTGGAGAACGGAAAGCCCTAAATTACAACTAGCTCCAAGCTGTTCAAAATTTGTTTCTTTCTTTCTCAAAAAATCAAGAATTATAGCTACTCTTTCTAGGGTAGTATTTTGCTGAATATGTAAAGTTAATTTATTGCTCATAAAGCGCGTTCTAAAGTATCTAACCAAGCAGTCAAATTGTGCATAATCCGATATTCTCGGCTGGTTCTCAATTTATCAATACTTTGACAAAAGAAACATGAATGTTGCGTAGATTTTTTGAGTTCCTCTAGACCAGTTTTAGTAGTTTCAAAACCGCGTCTAACGGTAATTTGAATTTGAGAAGTACCCGGAAAAAAGATGCTGCCGAAGGCTCCTGCTTTTGACCAGGTTGAGCTATCTAAGCTATGGGGTACAAGGGAGTTGTTGCGGAGGCGATAAAAGCTGTTTGGACCGCCAATGCCAAAGCAGTGAACTTTCATGTTTTTTTCGCGGGCGATACTGCCAACAATCTTAAACAATGCCAAACTAGATTCAGAAATCATATTAACGCTGCCGTTGGGTCCTGACGTTCCCCAAGAGCCAAAGCCGATACGGGTAATACCCATTTTTGCATAGGTTTCAATGCAGCGATTGATTTGGTTGATAGTGCGTCCGTGTACGGGGGCGATCGCGCGTTCTTGTACATAAACAGGCATTTTACCGAAAAATTTTTCGCAATGGTAAAGCGTTTCGCGAACTTTGTACTCCACTATTTCATCTGAATCAGTTGAGATGGGTACAATATCGGGCAATACATACCCATCTGCCCAAGTATTATTGCGATAAAAATTATCTAAAAATTCCAGCAGTTGATCGTAAGTAAATTTCCCCTGTTGCACCTGATATGCACCGCAATCTAGCCAGACTTCCGAAATGTTTCCCACATCTTTTTGTTGACGAAAGTATTCTGTAGTAGAAGCTGGGCACGTTATCGGTGAGTAAAGAACGTTTTCAAAAGGATTACGCCGATCACCGCTAGAATTCCACAACTGCCGACTGCGTTCAATCTCAGGGCCGCCAGCACTTACGGCAGCCACAAACTTGGGAATTGTCAGGAGAATATTAGAGCATAATATCTTTTCCCAAACAACCAAAGAGCGGCGTTTACCAGGTTCAATTTGTACTCGATCAAATCCCATCTTGTTGTAAAACCCGTTAGCTTCTATGTCCAGGGGGCATTTTAGGCGCAGTTTTGTAATACCGCACTTCCTACTGTGTTTTTCCCATGCACAAATAAGCTGACGACCCATGCCTAGCCTGCGGTGGTCGGGGGAAACGCAAAGATGGTAAAGAGTAGAGATTTTGTCTCGACGGTGATGAAAATGGAGAAAGCCGAAGGGGTGGTAAAGAATTTCACCGCTTGCGATCGCAGAAGCCAGGACTGCCCGATTCACAAAGCCTATCTCTTGCCGATGCACATCGGCAAGCACCTTAATCTGAACTAGCTCCTCGCTCGAAGCAAATACCACCTCTGACTCTAAACACCTAGTCTGCACACATACCTCACTTCTTCCAACCAACGAACGTAGACAAGTGTAGCCGATGTCCGCACCTGTTAATTTTACACTTGTTGCTTGTGGTAAAATTTATACAATTAATTGTATTGTACTTTTACGACTTTATTAAACTTTTGCATTAATAAATTCTTTGATTAAAACATTACATCTTGATTAGTTAATAGTTTTATAGAATAACTTACTTAACCAGAATCTATGCCAGTATCCCAATTAATAAGGTGGATCCGATAAGAAACCCATGATAATCTGATAATCTATCCATAATCAAAATCTGACACACGTTGCAAGGTGATTCGCGTATGCTACTTGCATAGTCCTATCAGTAGGATGTCATGGCTACATCCTATGACCAGCAAGGGTTGTGCTGGCTATTACTGTCACACCCGGTACTTGCACGAAAATTAAGCATTTTAGAAGGATAAAGACTTCAGAATATAACACAAGTGCTAACAGATCACAACACCAGCAGCACTTAACTGGATTTTTAAGAAAGCCCCAACACAAAACTGGATGGATAATTTATGGAAGAGAGCGCGAGCTACTAGAATGGCGAACTTATCCTGCAACACTTAGAACTTTTAGGCGCTTACCCGCTGTTTACTAATTGATGTCCCCAATGCGGAATAACTTATTCCAAGTACGAAACCCCCTCTGCACTGGGCTATTCCAAGTGTTGCGAGCTAGAGATTCGATGTAAAGCGATAGTTCGGAACGGTACTCTTAATTTCTTAGCAACGGGAAAACACTCGCTCGACACCCCACTTGGAAGTGCAGCCGACTAATCCCCCAACAAACACCCAAAACGCGCCTTGAGGCCACACACTTAACACCGCAAACTCATGCGGCCACGATTGCCAGAAGCGAAACAGGATTGCAGCGATCATTGTTAGTAAGAATATTTTGCCAACAGTTGCTTCACCGATCGTCCAACCCCGGTACATTCCCCGGCAACAGGCGATCGTCAATTCAAGAAACAGCACCAAGTTCAAAACGCTGATGATGGCGCTGTTGATGTTGATGTTGTGCAAAAAGGTTAGTGAATTCATAGGGTTGATTTTTTAGACTACTCGCTAATCTAGCAAGCTTAACAGAAGTTGTGTAGCCACTGCTTTTCAAGTTTCCTCACCAACGCTCGTCATCCCAAAAGTCACCAACTAAAAAACCCAGGGGTCGCTGGGACTGTGTGCGATCGTCAAGCGAGTTTCTGCTGCTGTGTACTTTGTGTGTTCTTACTTGGCGATCGCTCAAGAATGAGACAAGCGTGAAATGATGGCAGATAGGCACTAAGAAATATGGAATGCAGAGAATGACTGACTGGCCGATCGAACAAATCAATTTGCTGGAAATGGACTATGCCGACATCCTTGCCAGCAGCATCCATCCATCATTTGAACTACAACTGGTAAAATCGGGGGTTAACCCATCAGAAGCCCGCATCAAAACCAATTTCCTCACTCTGTCTGGTGCGCCAAAAACCTAAGACTCCCGAACAATGGGCTATTTTAACCGAAGCATGGGAAGTAGCTTGCGAGTATAAGCCCACCGTTGAAGATTTTCGCTTATTGGCAGAATTCCTGTGGGAGAATTAAGACAGCGTTGAAGTTGACATTGACTGCTGACAACTTTGAATTGAATTTACTTCGATAACAGAGCGATCGCCCTATTTTGAAAAGATGAGCTTTTACCGCTATGCCTAAACCAAAGAGATATCCCGACAATTGGCAAGAGATTGCGCTTTCGGTGAAAGAAAACGCGGGGTGGCGTTGTGCAAAGTGCCATCAACAATGCCTCCGACCCGGTAAACTCCGACCCGGTAAACAAAGCGGCTTAACCAAATCTGAACGATGTGCCTTAACTTTAGCGGTGCACCATCGCAATCGGATACCGGAGGACAATCGCCCAGAAAACTTAATCGCTCTGTGTACCGCGTGTCACCATTAAACTCAACGAGACTGTCACCAGCCCCGTTGGTCTTCAAAACCGTGCATGAAACTTTAATTTCACACGGCTCCTCAATGATTTGGTGCTTGTTACGCATACCTCATTACCCATTTATCCTCGACTCTTTCAAGTCTTTTGGTGGGTTTAGGCTCGACACTGTTGCAGTCGGATTTGCTGCCAGAACTGCCATCATTGGCTGTCTTTATATCATGGCAATGTCTATGTAGAAGTTGAAAATTTTTATACTCATCCTTTTCACCTTTCGATTTGGGGATGATATGGTCAACTTCCATTACATCATCTTCACGGAAGAACAAACCGCAGTGGGTGCATTTCCCTTTTTGCTTTTTCAGGAGCGTTGCCACTCTAGACGGCATTTCCGGGTTTTTACCCATTCTTGAACTCCAATAAACTAGGTTTCCGTCATATGGTGACGATTCGCCTTTAACTTTCACATGACGCACTATTGGGGTGACGGCATGGTCAAGTAACCGAAATGAGGTTAATCCATCCTTCTTCGTTGCGAATACCCAGTTATCACCGCCTATGGAATGCCAATATTTGTTTGACACCCATTCCCTGCTCTTTTTTGGGTGGCGGCGTTTTGCCCAAGCGCTTAACTTTTGGTACGTGAGGCTATCGATATCTGAGTAAGCCACCTTACTTACCACAGTCGCATAGTAGTTTGCCCATCCCCTAATGATTGGGTTTAGATGGTTGATTAGCGCCACTTGTGGTGCTGCCTTATGGGCTTCGATAACTCTAGCGATTTGATCGTAATGTACCTTTTGCGAATGCTTGCTTGGGGTGATGATTGTTTTAAAACCCTGATTAGAGTGATACTTTCCCACAGTGAATTGTTGTATCCTAAAACCAAGGAAATCGAACCCTGGTTTTTCTTGCTCATACTGGTTGAGAGTGTGAGTAAGTCTCGTTTTGCTGGGTTTTAGTTCTAAACCCATGCCTTGTAACCATTCAGAGATAATCTCTTTACATCTTTGGACAACGGTTATGTCTTCGTGAAGAATAACGAAGTCATCGGCATAACGAATTAGGCTTAGGCTTTTACGGTTGTCCCGCTTACCATGACCACTTCGGGTGGGCAAAGTATCAGCATACTTTTTAATTCGTTCTTCCATCCCGTGGAGGGCAATATTTGCCAGTAGTGGAGAAATTACCCCGCCCTGTGGCGTACCCTCAGATGTTGGAAACAACTGCTTATCATCCATCACTCCCGCTTTTAACCAGGCTCGAACTTGTCGGCGGATGGTGGGGAATGTATTTAATTTTTTGAGCAGTGCTTCATGGTCGATGCGGTCGAAACACTTGGCAATGTCAGCATCTAGCACGTATTTAGATTTCTGACTAATTACCGTGAATATTTGCTCTATCGCATCATGGCATGAGCGATTAAACTCAGCGAGACTGTCACCAGCCTCGCTGGTCTTCAAAACCGTGCGTGAAAATTTCTTTTCACACGGCTCCTCAATGTTTTGGTGCTTGTCACGCATACCTCATTACCCATTTGTCCGCGACTCTTTCAAGTCTTTTGGTGGGTTTAGGCTCGACACTATTGCAGTCGGATTTGCTGCCAGAACTGCCATCATTGGCTGTCTTTATATCATGGCAATGTCTGTGTAGAAGTTGCCAATTTTTATAATCATCCTTTCCACCTTGCGATTTGGGGATAATATGGTCAATTTCCATCACATCGTTTTCACGGAAAAACAATCCACAGTGGGCGCATTTTCCCTTTTGCCATTTCAAGAGTGATGAGACTCTTGTCGGCATTTCTGGGTTGTTGCCCATTCTTGTACTCCAATAAACCAGGTTCCCGTCAAATGGGGATAGTTTGCCTTTAACTTTTACATGACGCACTATTTTAATGCGGGCATGGTCAAGTAACCGAAGTGGGTTTTTCCCAACTTCAGTGGTTGCAAATACCCAGTTATCATCGCCTATGGAATGCCAATATTTCTTTGACACCCATCCCTTTGATTTCTTTGGGTGGCGGAATTTTGCCCAAGAGACAAGCTTTTGATACACTAGGTCATCTAACTGAGCGTAGATTTCCTTACTTATGACAGTCGAATAGTAGTTAGCCCAACCCCTAATGATAGGGTTTAGTCGCTTAATTAGCGCCGCTTGCGGTGCTGACTTATGGGAGTCAATTACATCCGACAGACGGTCATAATGTGCCTTCACTTTTTCCTGACTTGGGGTAATGATGGTCTTAAAACCAAGTAATTCCCCTTTCGTATTTTTACCTGTATGGTGTTTCCCTTTGGGGAACTGACGTATATTAAATCCAAGGAAGTTGAATCCTGGCTTTTCCTCAACAAAAGTTGAAAGAGTGTGCGTCAGCCGAGTTTTACTGGGTTTTAATTCCAAGCCTATGCCCATTAACCATTCCGAGATTATTTCCCGGCATCTTTGAACAACGGTTATGTCTTCATGGAGAATCACGAAGTCATCGGCGTACCTGATTAAAGTAGCTCCTGGCTGATAGCCAGCGTATTGACCTTTCTTGACAATTGTGCCACTAGGAAAGGCGCTTTTTATCCGGTTTTCCATCCCGTGGAGGGCTATGTTTGCCAAAAGTGGCGAGAGACATCCACCTTGTGGCGTTCCCTCAGATGTAGCAAACAACTGCTTACCATCCATCACCCCCGCTTTTAACCATGCACGAATTTGACGGCGAATGGTGGGAGATGTATTCAGTTTTAAAAGCAGTGTTTCATGGTCGATACAGTCGAAACACTTCGATATGTCAGCATCAAATACAAACTTTTGTTTATACCTGATGGAGTTAAAGATTGCCTCGATTGCATCATGACATGACCTTCCGGCTCTGAACCCGTATGAGTTAGGTTCAAATCGCGCTTCCCATTCTGGCTCTAGTGCCAGTTTGACTAGCGTTTGCAAGGCGCGGTCATCCATTGTAGGTATTCCTAAAGGTCGCTTCTCATCACGTCCAGGCTTGGGAATCCATACACGCCTGGTCGGGCTGACCTTAGAACCCAGTTTTATTTGATTTATCAAGGCCAGACGGAGATTAGGAGTCAGCGATTTAACGCCGTCTACACCTGCCGTCTTTTTGCCGCAATTATCCTGGGTAACTCTACGAACCGCTAACGCTCTTGCTGACCAAGAATTCATCAACGTTTTTTGGAGTCTGCGATATGTTTTTACATCGCCACGAATCGAGGCTTGATAAATTCTCTGTTGCAGCTTATACACTCTACGTTCTAGCTTTCGCCAGTTAATAGAACGCCATTCCCCCGTAGTCTTTAAACTCGTATTAGACATATTTACTGCTACTGGAAACTTCATCTTCCAAATCACCGTGATTCTGTCTGCCTATCCTCACCATTACAGTCAGGCGTTTTGCTTTTGAATCAATCTTGCCTACTCTTCGTATTAGTTAGCACCTACTCAATCATTGAAGACTGAGAACAGACGAGAGGTTACTTCGTTTCTGATAGTCATTGTTTGAGTTTTTAGAGCGGTACTCTCCACCGGGTTTAGAGGAAGTGCTTGTTGGTCAACCAGGAACTTGCCAACTCCCCATTATCCTTGCCCATTTTGGGACTCCCAACGTAAAAAGCCTGATTTCGCTGGTTATTCATGACGATGGTTCAAATGTACCTTTGTATTCCTACTCATGAACTCTTGCTCGGTGTTTACCAGGTTAGGCTTCCAGTATTGACACCTTTCACCCCCGCTTCAGGGATTGATGGCTAGTCGCTACCCTGGGGGACGCAATTCTTGACTGCGCTCTGTGTGCTTTCACTCCTGCACCTGGAGGGTGGGACTTAGTTTTCTAGGATACTTACCTCACCCACATGACTATCAAATTGTCTTGGCGAAGCCTCTCCCTTTGGGAGAAGGTTCTTGTGTAGCTTGCGGGTAATCCTCTACCCATTTCAGGGTTAGTTTCTACCCAACGAATCGCACTCCGGCTCTGAACCCGTATGAGTTAGGTTCAAATCGCGCTTCCCATTCTGGCTCTAGTGCCAGCTTGACAAGTGCTTGCAAGGCTCGGTCTTCCATTGTAGGTATACCCAAAGGTCGCTTCTCTTCCGTCCCAGGCTTAGGAATCCATACCCTCCTAGTTGGACTGACCTTTGACCCCAGGTTTAATTTTTGAGTTAGGTCTAAACGTTGCTTTGGAGTTAGCGACTTAACGCCATCTACACCCGCCGTCTTTTTGCCGCAATTATCCTGGGTAACTCTACGAACCGATAAGGCTCTTGCTGACCAAGACTTCATCAACGTCTTTTGGAGTCTGCGAAATGCTTTTACATCACCACGAATAGAGGCTTGATAAATTCTCTTCTGGAGCTTATACACATTACGCTCTAGCTTGCGCCAGTTAATTTTGTGCCATTCCACCATCAGTTTTTTAGACTGTGTATTAGACATATATACTCACTACTTGAGACTTGATCTTCCAAATCATCGTAAGTCTGTTTGCATATTCTGGGCATTACCCCAGACGTTCGCTTCTGACTTAATCTCTCCTGCTCGCTGCATACGGTTAGCACCTACTCAGGTATTCGACCACCTGAGAGCAGACGAGAGGTTATCTCGTTCCGAATGACCATACTGTGTACCGTTAGAGTGATACTGTTCGCCGGGTTTATTGGAAGTGCTTGTTGGTCAATAGACAACTTGCCAACTCCTTATCCTTTGCCTTTTGGCTCCAGCGCATTAAGCCTTATTTCGCTGGTTTTGTGTGACGACGATTCAGTTGCATCTTCAAGCCAGGACTTTACTCATGGGTACTTTGCTCAATGCTTTACCAACTTAGGCTGTCAGTAATCACACCTTTTCACCCCGCTTTACGGATTGATGACTATTCGCTACCGTAGGGGTGATGCTTTCACCGCTGCACCTGCGGGGTAGGATTTGAGGGTTCTAGGATACTATTTCTCACCTACATGGTCATTCAGTTGTCAAGGTTCTAATCCTTGCGGCTAATCCTCCAAACCCTTTCAGGCTTTAGTTTCTAGCCAACGATTCGCACTGTCCTATCACAATCGCGGTCAATCAAACGTATCGCCAGGGCAATTATCCTTGTTCCCCGATGATGGCATTGACTGGGATATTATGGAGTGCTCTCTGGAATCGGCATGAAACAATGTATCCGATCCGAATCCGCTGGTGTCCGTTTACTTTGTTTAAAGGTAGCTTTACAGTTTTCCAGCGCGAGCGTGTTCGCCGTTGAAGAGGAAATTTCGTATTTTTGTTTAACAACCAGCCGGGAAGTCCCTGCGGTAATTTATTCGGGGTACTTCGCGCAGCGCTCAGATTAATCCCCTCTAAATATACCGAGGGACTTCCCGGCTGGTTGTTAAAGGTCTTCGTTACTCTTAGAAAGCTGCCAAGCATCGAGAAAATTACTGAATAAATTGCTTTATCCCTCCAAGTCAATCGCTTCATGGGCTAACTCCGCGTTTGCTACACTATGGGTGTTTTGTACCCATGCCGGGGCTGTAATATCGAGACTTCTCCGGCATAGATAATTTAGTTGCTCTCTAATTGCTGGTGGTATTTCTTACCTTCTGAGATTCTACGCTTGAGGGTGTCTAATGCCCTCACCGCTGTCCAATTACCCAGATTAGCTAATTGGATATATTGCTGTATCAATTCTTCGGTGATTTGTTGGTCTAGCCACTGCACCAATTCTGCGGTTGCGAGGCGCGCTTGGGGATTGGTGTTGCCGAACATCTCGAACATTCCCAAACGCTGCATTTGCTCTAAGGTCATACTTTCCACCGCTTTCACGGCTTCTTCAAACTCTTGGGCGGTCAACTGGGACGGCTCATGGGGATGCTGCTGTAACAGGAAATAATCGATTTCTTTGTACGCGCCGACATACATTTTATGGCGAACAGTGTCGCATAAAATTGCGTGTTCGGGCAATTCATCATCAGAGCCTAAGTTGTAAGATTCTAAGTGGATTGCGAGAGTTATGTGTTCTATCAGTGGCGCATACACGGCGTAGTAGCTAAATGTAGCCATTGCTCTGCCATTACTCCAGGTGGCTTTGCTTCCTTGGTAATAAAGAGCAAAGTATTGAGTGTTGTTGACTCCCACCATCCCCGGTAACATGGGTGGCATCGCTACGGGTAATTCGATGAAGTGTGTTCCTAACATGATTCCTCCTTGTTCAAGTAAAAGGGCATGGAAACGCTGGTTTTTTGGCCTTTCGTGTATTCAATATCTACCGTTGTTTTAGTCAATGCTCAACAACGAATTGCTCTTTATTTTGTTGTTATTTCATTTGAGTTACCTCCCAGATATCGGGGTATTTTAAATGTTTGAATCCATTGGGCATCAACACGAACCATCATTTCTGATGAATCATTTTTGATGACATTCAGCCAAGGATTTTTCGCATCTCTCAGAATAAACTCTACTTTAATAGACTGCACGAACACTTCAGGCGGAACCCGACTAGCTTCAATCCATACCCCATCATCAAACGGGTTGATTGGATAAATCATTTTTTTGAAGTTATACACATTGTCGTGATAGCAGTTGGGATACTCATAGCGCGATACCATCCGATTGGAATGAGACATGGGATTGTACTTCCTCAATGAGAAAATCTGCATCTTTTATGACTCCATTAATCCCAGAGTGTAGTAGTTATCTAACAATCGAGCGAAAGAAAACAGCCGTTAGATTGATCAGCCAAAGTTATCTTTAGTTCAAGCCCTTCTGTTCTCAAAACTTTTTCTGCCTCATCCAACAGCTCAAAAGAGTTGAACCAAACTTGAATGATGCCCTCAAGTTTATGATGCTTTAAGGTGTATCCTCGTTCGTGATGGGAAGGGTGACGGCATCTCACGAAGCAAGCCGTTCTGAGGAATGTGTGAATGTTTCTGGTCATTTTTATGTGTTCTGTTATTCAAATAGGATGAGAGCGCTGCTTTCTTGGCGTTTCCCGTAGTCTGGGTCTACCTGCTTTCTCAAATACTCAAAGTCATCAAATAAGTCACTGCGGACATACTTGGTATTGTTTCTAGAGCTTAGTTTGTAATAGGCGTGTTGCCATTCTGCAAAGGCATTCAATGATGCGCTGCTGTGCAGCAACCAATCGCAGTTGTTGAGGTGCTTGAACCCCCACTTTTCATCAGTCCATTCGGTGTTCGCATTATCCTTGCTATGCCAGCAAAGATACACCGCACCTGGGAATCCTTTGAGTAGCACTATTTCGTACAAATTCCCAGCTTCTGTGTAACGGTAGCAACTTTCTTCGTTGATGCACTCTCCGGGAACATCTCACTTTTGCAGCCAAGCTAGAAATTGGAGTTAGGAGCCAGGAGCCAGGAGGAAAGAGGAAGAAGGAAGAAGGAAGGAGCCAGAATAAGTGTTTTTACAACTATGAGAGGCTCCCCACTCTCCGCCTTCATCTAAACCCATTTGAGGACAATCTAACCCTAAACAGCAGTGCATTGTGTACCTTTAACTTAGTGTTTTTTCTACACTAGCGACAGCTATCTTATTAAAATTACTTTTGTTTTTATGTTAACATTCAGCAGGAAATAGTCCTTGGTAAAAAGTGATTATTTGCTGCTTAATGGCAATCTATAAAACGCTCAAATGAGTTTCGCGTCCTCCGAATTGTGCAACTTTCTGAGCTTCGATATCTCCCGCTTCCAAGGCTTGTCGGATGACTGAATTATCGGGCGATACTTCAATGCGTTGAAACTGGGGAGGAAGTTGATTTACTTCACAAGGGAGTTTGAGGGGCAAAACTCCGCCATTGTTGCTGATAGTTAAGTGGATGCGGCGCAGCCTTAGTTTCTTGACACCCTGAGATTTGAGACAGCTCTTGAGTTGCTGTTTCATCCAATTCACTCGTTTGCTGTCGGTAGCTGCGAGTTTATTCAGGCGTTCTGCTTCAGATTTACGTTGTTGGCTCAGGGCATGGCGGTTGGTAATGGCAGCGCAGTAGTTATCAACCTTGGAAAGCCATTGCTCGTAGGTACTACCCCGTTGTTCTAAGAGTTGTTGCACCGCTACTTCTAATTCGGGTGTGATTTCTTCACCTTCGATGTTGTCGATTAGCTTATCCAAGTCCTCCAGTTCTACAGTAAGTAAATGCAATGACTTAGTGCGCCCTCGGTGAGCCTCACAGCGACTGGAAATCAGAGCACGTTGGTCTGGGTTCATGTGTTGCCATGCTTGCTGCACAATTGAGTCGGTTTCAGGAGTTTCGGGGTAAGGAAGTTGCCCCAAGCGCAAACTTGAGGCATGATAGATTAGATCCTGCTCGCAATAATCAGATTTGTCGCGACTAATTGAAACTGAACTTCGGTCAACCCTATTGTTTCACCATCATCCGTACAGGCAGTAGCAATCACTTGACCGCCAAGTGCAATACTGCGACGAGTAATGCAGGTTAAGGGCAATTCCTTGTATAAGAATTCCTCATCACAGATTAGGTCTATCGCGGGATCTGGAAATTGATTCGGGACATATTCTATGAACGCAGGTTCACCTGCAATGCCCACTCGGTTTTGCAAATCTGCCAGTTCCAACTTTTCTTCTACTTCCAGCCGGTGGATTCCTGTTGAATTAATCAAAGCGTAGAGCATAGCTTACTCCCTATTTTTTACACCCTAGCGGTAGCCCTTTAATTTAAATTATTTGTATATTTAAAATTACTCTTGATATTAAGTTGATTTAGTATGACCTCTGCTTACCACTTAACCCGCCCAACTCTGGTGGTTAGTGCTATCACGCCCGCGATCGACCAATCATGCGGGTATTGCTTATAACGATGGCGTAATTACCAAGTGGGGTACGTTCGATAAGTGCTACTCCCACACCGAACTCAAACACTTTATTGAAGATACTTTGGGTGTACCTGCTCGGTATCTCACTCACAATACCTACACCGTTTCTTACAACTCTAAAGCTCTTTCCCTGATAATCTACCCAAGATTTTTTCCTTGAAAGGCAGCCTGTCCCCGCCATTTGGAGGGGGCTATTTTAATTATCCAAAACCACCGGATTTGGTGAGGTCAGACTTAAACTGAAGCCAATACTATCATTTTATAACGTAATAAAAGCCAGCATTTATGAAGAAAAAACCATCAATACCAGATGCGATTCTGGCTATAGATTTTGGCGGCTTATCTACTAGAGTTTTCTGCCAAAGCTCACAAGCAGGCAGTAAAGCAAACTCCTTTGTAATGGAATCGCAGGTGGGGCCAGTGAGCCAAGACATAGCCAATTGTTTCACACAACCCAACCTCGCATCAGCATCTCCCGAAAATATTGCTTGGGTGGCAATTGGTAATGAATGCCGAGCCGTTGGCTACCTGGCAGCAGCGCAATTCAATGCTCACATCGGTTTAGCGGGACTGAAGTACAGTAGCGCTTTGTACAAAGCTCTAGCAGCTTTGTGGGTAGTGTCGCGGAAGTTAGATTTAGGCAATCAATTTAGCGCTGCGATCTCCGTTTTCTTGCCCCCAGGCGAATTTAATGATTCCAAGCAATTTTTTGAGCTATTAAGTCAATACTCTGCTTTATTTGAAACACCCACAGGCAAGCTATCCGTCACCCTAGACAAAACCCAAGCTTTGCAAGAAGGTGGCGGCATTGCTTTGATCCACAACAGCAACTTAGGTTCAGCCTTCAAGCAGCGGGTAACTGCCTTTGTTATGGTAGGATTTCGCAATGCTTCGGTAATAGTTTCGGCACGCGGTGCTGTCGGTAAGGGCAAAACTTCAGACTTAGGAATGGTAAGGTTGGTGGATCTAGTTCAAGAGCGAACATCTAACTACGATGCTTCCCGTTTGGCTTTATCAATCGCTCAAGCGGGCGTAAGCTACAACCGCCCTTACTTTTACCGAATTGCTCGGAATCGAGAGGAGACAGCGAAAGATCGAGAAGTTGACCAATTGATTGAAGCAGTCAAGCTGTCTCGCTTCGACTACGCTCGAATGCTATCTCATTGGATTAATGAAGTGCTGCCGCCCGATTTAGATGAAATTGTATTTTGCGGGGGGACTTCTGAATATATGAAGCCAGAACTGCGAAATCAGTTTTCTCATTATTCGCTGTCTTGGCACGCAGGCATAACAGTGCCAAAAACACTTGACCCGGATGGTTTAGGTTGCCGCATAGCTGATGTTTACGGACTATTTTCTTACTTCAAATCTCAGTTTGAGGTACTGAGGCAAAGCTCTGTTGCGGCAACTTCTCAGAGGGCAGAAGATACAACTTCTACTTCAGGAGATGCTCCACTTCCTCCAACTGATATACAGAGTGTAAAAGAATGTGCTGAACAATCTATCAAGCCCAAATCTGAACAATCTGCCAAGCCAAAATCTGAACAACCTACTCACCCAAAATCCGAGCCACCTACTCAATTAAAAATTGAGCAATTTACTCACGCTAAATCGGAGCAATCTACTGAACAAAAATTTGAGGAATCTACTGAACAAAAGACTGAAGATATTACTGAACAAAAAATTGAAGAACCCGCTGAACAAAAATTTGAGGAAGCCACTGAACAAAAGACTGAAGATATTACTGAACAAAACAGTAAAAACGGCGCTCAACAAAAGGCTGATTCAAGTATCAAACATAGCTGCTTAGATGATTCTAATAAATGGAGTGAGGAGGAGGAGTCGTCCAATACAGAACCTTCATTAGAGGAATCAGAAGCAAACTTAGATGCAGCTCTCTTATTGGGAGGACCCTACCGAGGTGCTGGAAAGAAGGTGAGGAATTATGCCTAGAAAACGTTACAAGGAATTTTGCTGGCGCTGTCAAGTTTTGCCAGATTCCGAAGACGCTATCTTGCTATCTTACCTGCAAAATCATCCTTTTTTTAGTTTACAGGAAACGATTTTACCTCTAATCAAAGCGCGGTGGCTGTTAGCATCATTACGCAATAGCGGTAGTCATTCTAGTACAGAGTTAGAGTATTTGAGGCGAGAAAGCATTAATTTTTTGCTTAGGCAGATAGATGAAGTTTGCCGAGATGCGGGATTTAACTGTACCGAGTTAGGAGCAATTGCCCCTGGTATTTCTTCGGGTTTAATTCCTTTAGCTACTTTCCCTCACTTATCGAATTCAGGTGCATCTATTGCTACGGAATTAACTGCCCTTGAGAGTTCAAATCCCGCAAGTTTGCCCGAAGAAAAAGAAGCAGAGGAATTTTCGGGAGAAGTTGAGTTTGAAAACAGCGCATTTAACTTAGCTGGTTTCGATCCAGCAATGGTCGGGCCTAGCTTTAGTTAAAAATTATTAAGTCTTGAATAGACATCCAGCAAGGAGGAATGAAATGACTAACATGATTCACTTGGTTGACGGCGAGAAAGGTGGCGTTGGCAAGTCGATGCTAACTCGGATTCTGGTTGAATTCAATCAGAAGTATGAACTGCTGTACACGTTAATTGATGGTGATTTTCAAAATCCTGACGTGCAGCAGCGCTATCCTGAACACAATGCAAAAATCGTAGCTTTAGTTGAAGATGAAGAGAAGTTTTTCGATATCGATATTATTTTTGAAACAGCAGTAGAAACTCCTGTGATTGTCAATTTACCAGCTCGGGTTTACAGCATTATCAACAAATGGATTGACGAAGCTAATTTAACCTCTCCTGATTTTAAAGAGCAGTCAGGAGTTGATGTATGCAAGTGGTTTATTTGCGGTGGCACGACGGACAGCATTGAGATGTTTATTGACTCTTTCAACTACTTTGAAGGTCAGCTTAATCACATTTTTGTCCGCAATTTTGGAGTTTGCAAAGATTGGTCGCACGTACAAAGCCATAAGGAAATGAACAAGCTCATTAATAATTACCGAATTCCTGTGGTAGACTTGCCGGCGCTGAGTGCAAGAGAGCGCAAGTTTATTGATACGAAGCGGTTGTCATTTTCTCAAGCAATGAAACACTCTGAATTCTTCTTGATTAGTCAGCAGCGATTGCATACTTTTCTGGAAGACTGTTTCCGTCTGATAGAAGATGTAGGTTTGTTTAACAACGCACCCAATCGCAATAAAAAAGAAGTTATCGCTCCCTATGAACAAAAAAAAAATGAGGAAATGCAGAGAGAAAATGAGCAACAAAATGAGTAACTAAATAAGCAACAGGTTGTAAAGTCTCAGGAGGCTGTAATTTGTAAAAAAGGTATCGTAAGCTTTTAAGAATCTAAATTAAGGCTTACGCACACACTCTACTGATAGGGTGTGCCGAAACCAGCCCGCTGGCTGAGTGCAATCAACGCAGTTGTGTTATCCCAGGCGTTGGATATTAGCAATAAACGTTGTTTATTGCGTTTAAATTCTGAAAAGAAGAAGATTGATCGATCGCCCGCTACGAAATTTCCAGGGTTTCAAAAACTTCTTCACCACTGGGTCAGCGGGCTGGGTGTGCCGAAACACATCTTAATACTACAGATAGTGTCTAAACCGATAATTTGCGGGTATTCCTGTAAATTTTACAGTCAATGGGTGATGAACTCGTTAGGAGACGGACAAAATATGAGTTCACACTATAGAATGCGCGATGCAGAACAGCATAAAGATTAGGATTTTGATTAGGTAGGAGGTTAAATGTCCGATCGACTTTTAGAAGAACTTTCCGAAGTTGACTCTGAAGAGTTTGGCGAGATATTGGAAACGCCAAGGGAACAGGGCAGACTTAATAATACCAAAAATAATTCCATACAATCCGCTGAAAATTCGCAAAATTTGCCCGATTCTCCAGATACAGTCCTAGAAGATGCAGTAGAAGAAAAGTTGAAATCAAATGGGAGTAAGCTAAATGAAGAGCAGTTTTGGGAACTCATAGACGATGATTCGAGGGAAAGAGAAGCTCTGAACAGAGATCCTTTATCTGCCCCTCCCATGTACGAGAGAGATACTGAGTCACTAATCAGCCAGGTACTCAAGGGCAAAGACTCCAAATTTCGCTCTCATGTCATTCAGACAGCTTACCGATACGGTCTCAATAAAAATGACCCGCTTTTTATCGTATTGCTGGCTACAGGTCAACTCGAACTGCTGTTAGAAAAAAAACCGCAAGAGATTGACCAGTTTTTCAAGAATTGGCAATCTCAATGGCAAGGTGATTTGAAAGATTCTCAAGCTGTTATTTCTCAAGAACTGGAACAAGTTCGCCAGCTTACTGAAAATTGGGAAAAAGAAAGCAGGGAGTTTTTAGAACGGCAGGGAAAAGCGGCTGTTAAGGTGCAACATCGCCACATTTCCAACTCAGTTTACACCCTAGTGCGACAAGCAGCTTTAGAGAAAGTTGCTCACGATATTTGGTCGGTGATTTTTGGGAGCGGGGTAGTGTTAGGGGCAATGGCGATTGGCGCGTTTATCGGGTTAGCGCTGCCCCGGTTCATTCCAGCGCCTGAACTCGACCCAAAAGGGCCGCGCCAGCTCACTTTAGAACAAGCCGTAGCGCTCGAATGGGGGCTGAGCAAAGAGGGTCAGTTTGCTCGCAAGAACGCGGATACAATTCAGTGGGCAACAAGCAATGAAGGGAAATATGCTCGCCAATTTATGAGCTGGAATCAAGCTTTGTTGAGCGAGAAAGGTGGCAAAAAACTGTGTGAAACTGAGATAAATCGATTGGGGGTGACGCTGACAGTAGAGGGTAAACCTGCACAAAAAGGATTTTGTACTTTGTGGATTCGCTCCCCTCAAGAACGAGAGTTTGTTCCTTGAGGGCAAATACTAAAGTCTTGAGTGGGATGTAAATAAGTTAGCTTAACAGGAGAAATCTATGATTGCCAATTTGAACAATCAGCCGTTACCTGACCAAAATCAGAAGCAAGTGCAGTCGCAAATATCGGGTGTTTTAGTTGCACTAAACGACCCATTCGATGAGATGGTTTGGGATTACTGTTTGAGTCAAACATACCCAATATCGGAACAGATTAATATTGTACTGAGTGCTTTCTGGGGGCCGTTTGCTGCCAAAAATGCTAGCAAGTCTCCTGAGCGAGTGCGAGCAATAGCTTGTTATTCACTGCAACAATTAGCAGCTCAACAAAAATTGATTGACTCAGTGTTTGAACTGTCAAGTGAATCAACTAAAATTTCCGAAGTTATTGCTGTTCCCAAAAGGAAAAATAGTTGCAAGGTACTCAATCAAGCTTGTGTTTGTTCTCAATCTGTTCTAAATACTGCAATTCGGTGGGAGTAAGAGCCGTTGTTCTTTCTAACAAGTTGAGGATTTCTATCTCAAAAGGATCTAGATTTCCTAATTTGTGAAGTCGGTCAGTGCGATCGCAAATTTCTTGAAGTCCGGGTTGATTTTCGAGCGGCCTGGCGGTGAGAGCCGAGTGTTTGAAGGTATGCAAATTCATGGCAAGAGTAGGGATGTGCCGCATCCACACGGTAGCCGTTTTCTCGCCCACTGACTGAATGCGGCCTAACCTGCCGTTAACGTCTTGGCGATCGGGCGCGTACACTTCCACCAAGGAACCAATTTTGAGCGTCAGGTGGTGGGCGATCTTAGGTTCGCCTTCAGGTTTTACTTTTTTGTCGCGCCCCTGTAAAGTTTTGGCAACCTGAGCGGGATTGCTGCGAGTGTCGTTTGCCAAAGCGATGACCTGCTTCTTGGTCAGCCCAGCAGAGCGATTCAGTATTTTCCACTTCACTTCGTCCCCTCCAATAAAACTGAGAGCATCCACAGCTCGAGTAAATTGGGCATCCCGGTAAATCGTTCTGGGGGAAGCTTTGAACCGTTCTCCTAACTCTCGTGCTGTTTTGTCTGTCAAGCTGCCATTTTGAGAGCTTGCTCCTTCTGGCATTGTTTTGTCTGTCAAGTGGTCATTTTGACAGCTTGCCTCATCTGGCATTGTTTTGTCTGTCAAGCTGCCATTTTGACAGCTTGCTCTATCTGGCGATACTTTGTCTGTCAAACTGTCATTTTGACAGTTTGCCGAACGCTTGCCCCCGTGAGATTCCTTGGTCAGCTCGTACCAGGTGCCGCGCAGGTAGCTAACGGATTCTGGCGTCAAGCTGCGCCGTCCCAGTTGGTTGGCGATCGTCCAGACCTTGACTGCATTCCGACTGTCAAAAGACATCTCTACAATTTTGTATGGTATGCCGTGCGCGGTACAGATGGCGAACCTGTTGTGGCCGTCGATGAGAAGCTTTTCCTCGGCCCAGACTACTAACGGATCGTGGCATCCTTCCTCCAGAATGCTCGCTTGCAGGGCGGCTTTTTGGTCTTTACTCAGGGGAGGAATGAGAGATTGAAATTCGGGGTCGATTCGCAGTTGTTTCGCAGCACAAGAGGTACACCCTCCAATACCCCCCGGGAAAACAATTAACGCTTGCGGCTCCCGATCGTCTGCTTCTGATTGCATTTGACGCATTCCTGGCGAGTTTGTTGAATGCAAGGCTCGCCCGCGCTCGACCGCAACCGGAGTAGGGGAGTCAGCGCGGGCAGGAATTTTCTTGAACTATTCAACACTAACATAGTTATCGTCGAGAAGCCTCCAGAAAATGCGAAAATAGTAAAAAAAAGGAAATGCTATCCACGCTATGTCACCTAGGAAAGGAATTCACCCCCATCCCAACTCACTAGCCAACCTCAACCGCTCTGGGGGACAACCCCGCTATGAAGAACCCAAGAAGCAAAGAAATATTCAGGTAACATCGGTAGGATGGGAAGGAATTCGCGCGATCGCCATTGAACGCGGATTGAGTCTCAACGAGTTGATAGAACAGATTGGCCGGGGTCTGATTCCCCTTGGCAATGGTGAAAAAAGTAACTAATTGCCAGATATGGAAAGAGAGGTTAGAGCAAAAAAACTTTCTATCAACTAGTTACGAGAAGTTTTATTAATAGTAACAACGGTGTTTTTATCGGTTAAAAAATGTTCTAACTTACGGTATTGTGCCCTGCCAATATATCAGGAAAAAATATAATGGTTCAATCACCTCCAAAACTTATAACTGTTGATGAATTTATTACAAGCTACGGCGACAGCGATTGCTACGAACTGATTGATGGTGAATTAACCGAAATGGAACCAACAGGGCCGCACGAACAAATATCCGGTTTTCTGGGACGAAAACTGAATGTAGAAATTGACCGCCTGGATCTACCCTACCTTATCCCCCCTCGCTGTCTCATCAAACTATTAGGAACAGCAACAGCATTTCGCCCCGATGTGCTTGTATTAAACCAAACTCGACTAATTAATGAACCTTTGTGGCAACAAGAACCTGTAATTACATCAGGTTCCTCAATTAAACTGATTGCTGAAGTCGTTAGCACCAACTGGCAGAACGATTACGCCCGCAAAGTTGAAGATTACGCCATACTAGGAGTGCCTGAGTATTGGATTGTTGACTATCTGGGCATTGGCGGCAGAGAATATATTGGCAAACCCAAACAGCCGACAGTTACAATTTGTACGCTGCGAGAAGACGAGTATCAAAAACAGTTGTTTCAAAATGACGATCGGCTTATTTCATCAATCTTTCCCGACTTGCAATTAACCGCACAAAAAATCTTCGCTGCCGGCAGATATGCTGCTATGTAGCTTATATCCAGGTAACGTCGGTAGGATGGAGGAAATTCGTGCGATCGCCATTGAATTGGGATTGAGTCTCAACGAGTTGAGCGAACAGATTGGCAAGGGTCTGATTCCCCTTGGCGCTGAAGAAAGTAACTAATAGCTTGGTCAGGAAAAGGAGGGTTCATTCAAAAAAACTTTCTATCAACTCGTTACCAGAAGTTTTTTTGAAAAAGAACACTAATTTAGTCGTTGATTCTCCGAGCATTTTAACTAGCTTTCAAAATTTGCTCAATTAGGGAGACAACTTGCTGCGGTCGATGCTCAAAGTGCTTCTTAATTTGAAATTTTAACGAATCTGCTGGCACATCTTTTTTGTTTAGTTTCAGGCGAATATGCTCACTTCGTGGGAGAGTGGAATTGAGCGCTCGAATAACGGTGCGGCATTGTCGGAGACTCAGGCTAGCGACTTGAATGAAGGGTAGATTTAATGTGTCGGTATCGAGTTGAATATTAGAAGCAAATTCGGCTTTAAGTTGTAGCGAAGAGGTGAGGCGCTGTTCTTCTGTGGGTTCTGGAGTTGCTGCCGATTCGGTAACAGCAGGAAAGGAAGCAATTTCATTGAGAAGAGGCACAAAATCTGGGGCAAGTTCTGCTGAGAGTTTTTCAGAATGATTCATCCGCTTCGATGCTAACAGCGTAGCGAGATAGTGAACAATTAAGCCACCGTAACCAAAAATTACCACAGTTTCAATTGCGAGGGTGAGAAAATGCTGAATAGGTTGATACATGATTATAAATTGCAAGTGGAACATCTCTAAAACGCGCTCGCGTTTAATATCAAAACCTTACTAAAGTCTTCTGAGAATGCGATCGCAAATATCGCAAAGGGAACTGGTGCGGTGGGTGGGCGGGTAAATAAAATCCTGCTTGGAGCAGGATTTTATCCCCTTTATCGGGGGTCGTCATTGATTACTTGACAAAATCATCAATCTCTTCATTATCGTCAGTTGCCTTTTTCTTATGAGAAGCTTTGACTGCCGATTCGATATAACGGAAGTGCAAGTCAATCACTGCTTGCTCAGATGAAAGCCAGTAAACATTGCTCAAGATTTCTTCAAGCATCTCGTCAGCCGAGTAGCCTTCATATTGCTTGTTAAACCAAGTATTGAACGCTTCCCAGTCAAGAGCTTTACCTTTCTGCAACTGTCGTTGTTTGGCACGTCCCGTTAACTCGCGGGCAACGTGCAAAAACATCTCGAAGCGCTGTTCTTCAAGAGTTTCTGCAAATTGCTTTTGCATCGGAGTTGGAGCGGATTTGCGATTAGCCATGATTAACCCTCAAGCGTGTTTTTTATTCACAACTAAAGCGACGACAGTTCGCTAATTACAATTAATTCAAAAAAATTAGTGGTGGGTGGGTGGGTAAAATCCAATTCACAACCAAGGTCAAAATTTCCTTGATTGTGAATTTGTTGGGTATGCTTCCCAGAGCGTCCTGATTCGGACGGTGGCGACAATCATTACCCAGCATCGCAATTCGTGGAAAAGGCTTCGATAGAGGCAAAAAAATGCTCTGCTTTTTCAGCAGAGCTTTCTAATCAAACTTTAGCGATTATTCGTCGTCTTCCTCAAATTCTTCGTCTTCGTCTAAACTAAAATCATCCTCCTCATCGTCATCATCCTCATCCTCATCGCCTTCGGAGTCTTCGTCTTCGTCATCAATTTCATCGAGTATGTCATCAATTTCATCATCTTCATCATCGAGTTCGTCGTCCTCATCGAGTTCTTCAGTATCTTCTTCTGAGGATTTAGCTAACTCATTGCGACGCTTTAAGCTTTGAGCATTGAACTCCATTAAATCGGCAATGGCAGCTTGTGGATTGTCAGCAATTGTATCGTAAAGTTGGCTCATCGCTAAGGCAACAACTTCGACACCATACTTGAGTTCATCGGGTCGGCCAACTAGCTTGGGAAACACAGTATTGTTCCACTCTTGCCAGTCGAACTTTTTACCATTGCCATTGCCGTTGCGCTTGTTCAACTGAGCTTGAATATCCAATCCCAGTTTTTCGCGAACTGCGTGGCCAACCTTTGTCGAAATACGGCTATCGCGACGCTGAATTGTCACACCGTACTTCTTATGAATTGTATTCCGAATCTGTTTGACTAGCTCGCCAGCAAGTTGCTCCGGGCTGAGGTTAGATTGAGGTTTTGATTTGGCTCCATTGTTACTGCCGACTGTTTGACTGTTCTGCTTTTCAGACGGTTTAGATTTAGCAGGCACTGGTGACTGAGAGCGAATAGGAGTGGCTGCGGTTTGTTTTTTAGTTGCGACCATGATTGACAATTTAACTTGTTTAACATCAATTTATTAGTGCCGTTAGGCACAATTACCCCCTCTGGTTGAGGGGGCGTATTTCGCTCATTAGCAGGAAGTTAAATCTTAATTATGTTAGTTAAATTATTATGTTAAACATCCTGTATTTAGTTGTATATGAATCATGAAAAATTTCAATAATTGGTCAAATTTAAGAGTTATTCAAACTCCCATTGTTGCCCTCGAATATTACAGTGCCGATCGCCAAAAAATCTTGTCATCATTTCATCAGTACGCCAGTGAGTGTTGTTTACCTGTTTATTATTGGAATCCTGGCTATGCAACTCTTCAACAGGTGCGGTGTTTAGATAAACATCTCCCGACTTTAGGTTGTCATTCAGATAGGACAAGCGTTTCAGATATTTCCCAGATGTATAATAGTGAATGCGTCTTATGTAAAACTGAGCTATCTGTCGAGAGTGATGTCCTGCAATTTCTGCTGGAAAATGACTGCCCCGGTATCTTTTTGTTAGAGGACATTTTGGAGTCAGACAGTACCGAACAGCCTCTTGTCCGACGTTATTCTCAATTGGCTAACGCATTCTTTGAGCTGAAAGGGCGTTGGGCCGACCAATATTGGGTACTGCTGGGCGAGTACATCCAACTGCCATCAAAGCTAAGTCCATTAATTCCTCTACTCAAATGTCCGTTACCCGATCGTTTTGAAGTCGAAGTTCTTGTAGATAATTTTTGCGATCGCAATTGTTCCCTTGATTTTGGTTTAGATGCGGTAGCTGCTAAAAAGCGGCTGGCTGTGTCTAGTCTAGGGCTGCCAACTGCTGAAATTGAATTGGTGTTAGATCGATCGCTCTCTGTGACCGCTTCAGTTGTCCAAATCGCACAGTTGGTATTGGAGCATAAAATATCGCAACTTCGAGACCAGGGGTTGGAGTTCATTGCTTCTCCAGACGTGCCTCATGCTGGCGGTTTAGATTTATTAGACGCTTATTTGAGCGAAGTCGTAAAGCTGTCAGAAGCTGATGCCAAGAAATATCACCTCAGACCTCCCAAAGGAATGCTGCTGTGGGGGCCGCCGGGGACGGGCAAAAGTTTGAGTGCAAAGCTAGCTGCTAAGAAGCTAGGTTATGCGCTTTTAGCAGCAAGTTGGGGCAATATTCTAGGTTCTTCTAATCCCGATCGCGCTCTCAACAAAATGCTGGATACAGCCGATAATTTGGGCGGCTGCGTGCTGTTTTTTGACGATTTTGACAAGGGTTTTTCTGGCTGGGAATCAAATGCTGATGGCGGTGTAGCTAGGCGGCTGTCGCAGAAATTGCTCACATGGATGCAGGAGCATGAAAGCCCCGTGTTAATGTTAGCTACTGTTAACCGCTTAGAAATGCTGCCGGCTGAACTTATCCGCAGATTTGACGACGGCGGAATCTGGTTTGTCGATTTGCCACACAGCGGCGCTCGCTATGAGATTTTCAATTTGCACTTAGCTAAGTATTTCCCAGAGCAGTTTGGGGAAGGAAAAGAGAACCTTTGGAGCGACAGGCAGTGGTATTCACTACTATCTGATTATGCGGGAGCAACGAGTGCTGAAATTGCGATCGCAGTTAAACGCTGTGCTGAGCGAGCTTATTGTGAAGGGCGACCTGGTAAAATTGAATTGGCCGATCTGCGTTATCAGAGAACTCAGTTTGTGCTGTCGTCTGAGCGTTCTTCTGAAGATATCCAGGGGATTCGTAATAAAGCGTCCTTTGCTCGACCTGCAACTGGTCGCGATCGCTCTTTGTTTGCAGCAGGAGAACAAGAATTGTTTGAGTACCGGCCACCTGCTTACGATCCAATTTGATTAAGGATTAGACTCTCCGTTTAGTGATATTGAAATGTCAAACCGGGATACAGGCTGGATACACCGTTCTAGTAGAATCGTCCAGTCTGTATCTCGGTTTAATAATAACCAGTACATCCGGTTAACAACAGATGCACTGGTTATCGTATAAGCTAAGACTTAACTTGGACGTGGTAGCCGCAATTTTCAAGGCATAGTTTGACTCCCTGCCAAGTTAATCCAGTTTCTGCTTCAAGCGGAACCGTTAAAGCATTGGTCGTGTAGCCGCGATCGCCCTCCTGCCTGATAACGCTATATTCAGCTTGTTGCAGCATAGCAATGGCATATTTTGATAGTTTACCAACAATATTTGCGGCTTTGTTGCTAACTGTGAGAATTACATTCATTTTGATTTGAACTCAAATCTTCACTTGCACCACAACAATCGTTGTTTATGGGTGGGAGGTTGGGTAATATCAAATTTGCTTACATCGGAATTAGTCCTCTTTTTCTCTTTCTCTGCGTTCTCTGTGCCTCTGCGGTTTTTTAATGATTAAATGTAACCAAAAACGAGATCAAAAATCGTCGCCCCTTAATCTATTACCCTCCCCAACTTTCAATCACATTAATTTCTACTTGGCAAGGAATCGGAGAAAGAAACTTATTCCCGGCTCTCACCATACATTTTTCAAGCATTGCTTTAACTGACGACACTTTTTCAAAAGGACACTCGATTAAAATTTCATCGTGAACGACACAAACCAGTCTCGCCCCCGTGTAACTTAGAGGCTTAAACAATAGAGCAAGAGCGAGTTTAGTAATGTCAGCACTCATCCCTTGAATGGGGTTATTTAACATCTCATTAAGTAACGGCTTAGTCTCTTTTGACCATAATCTCCTTCTGCCTAAAACGGTGCGACTTTCTCGAATACCTCGGCTCCATGCACTCCGAACTTTGGCGTGAAATTGTTTGATACCTGTATAGGATTCAAAGAACTTCTTACGAAAGTACGAAGCTTGTTCCAGCGTTAAAATGACTCCATGCTCTGCTTGAGCCATAAGCTTAAATTTCCTAACTCCCATGCCATAAATTAAACCGAAGTTAATAATTTTGCCGAGTTGTCTATCTTCGATAGTAATTTCAGCTAAAAGTTTTCCCAACACCAAGGAAGCTGTCAAAGAATGCAAATCTTCTCCTTGAGAGTAAGCTTTCACCATCCTAATATCCCCTGACACTTTCGCCATAATTCGCAGTTCAATCTGGCTGTAATCAGCTTTAAGTAATACGTAACCGGGTGCAGCTTTAAAACACTGCCTGGTTTCTTTATCTCTGGGGATATTTGTTAAATTAGGCTTTCGACAACTAAACCGCCCTGACCTAGCACCAATCTGAAACCAATTAGGATGAATGCGCCCTGTAATTGGGTGAATATGTTCTGGTAAACCCAGAGAAAAAGTGTTGATGCGAGCAAATAAACTGCGATATTCTAAGAGTGCTTGAATAACGGGATACTCGCCCTGCAAAGGAATTAAGTGTTGAGAATTAGTGGAAGTAACAGGAATGCCTTTCTCTTGCAAAGCCACTAAGACTTGTTTCGGAGAACGAGGATTAATTGTATCTGTAAATTCCGGCAGTAGAGAGATTTGTTTATGAGGGTTAGGTCGATGGAGTTGTGAATTAATTTGTCTTAAAAGGGAATCGCGTTTAGTCGCGAGTTTCTCTCCTAAAATACCCCACTGTTCTCTATCTAAAAGCATTCCATTTAGTTCCATAGAAGCCACCGCAGGCAAACAGGCAAATTCTAGTTTCGCAGTCTGCCAAAGTTCTGCTGAATAAAGCTGGCGGTGAAGTACCTCACATAGCGGTAGTAAAATTGCAGCATCAGTAGCAGCATATTGCAGTTGAGTTCTACTCAGTTCTCCCGACCAGTCGCTAACCTGCTGTGCTTTGTCTAGCTTAACTTTCAGCAATTTATCAGCAACAGCTTCCAGAGACGAAGTGCGCTTGAGTCCGGCTGTCAGCACCCGGTAAGCCAGATAAGTATCAAAAAAAGGCTTGGATGGTGAAAGCCCAGCCCTAGTCAGCATCAGCCAGTCAAACTTGAGGTTATGTCCAACTTTGAGGGCATTTCCGGCTAAGAGGGAGCGCAGGGGGCTGAGATCGGTGGGCGCGATCGCAAAGAGATCGACGATCGCTACTGGCATACCGGGAATAGCAAGCTGTACGAGGCGAACTTTAGCTCGGTATGGGTCAATTCCAAAAGCGGTTTCGCAGTCGAGTCCAAAGCATGAAGCTTGTTGAAATGGTTTAAGAGCTAATTCTAATTCTGAACCACTATTTAACAGTTGATAAGGAGTTTGAACTAGGTTAAGTTTCATTTGAGGGGGAGAAGGATTAATTTCAATGACATCGACAACGGCTCCAGCAGATTGCAATTTTCTAGCAACAGCGCCTTCTCCGGCTGTCGGATCTAACGCTACAATGCCAGGAGTGACTTGAGCATATTTTAACATTTCTTCTAAAACAAATTCTGATGATGGAAACCACGAATAAGGTGGATTAGTTAATAGTTTCTCGTACAGGTTTTGAGGATGGATAGGTAAAGAATTCATAATGCCAGGATTAGTTAATAGTTTGTTGGCAACCGCAATCGGTAGCAAGCTATTGCTAAAGAAGATTGTTGTTTATAGTTAAACCTATCCCCCTCCATTAGGATCGATCCAGTTGAGCTATCAAATATTGTCGATTGTGGTGATGGCATTCGTTTTATCGTTAACTTAGGCTAGAAGTGTTTTCTAGTTTCCTGTATTGTTATGAACCCTCATTACCCAGACGAATCCACATCAAGCTATAACACTTCTGGCTACCAGTCAGAGGGCTATCAATCAGCCGGCTATTCACTACCTCAGAAATCTCAACAAGGTAACTTTGAAGACGGCTATCAAGAAAATGTGTACGACGAGTCTAATCTAGCCGATCATGCTTGGACGGACACAGCATCTCATCCCAATCCACAGTTAGAGCTAGAAATTTAACAGTTGGGAGTGGGAAGGGCAGCTTTATGACACTCATAACATAGGCAACCCAACCTTCCCACTTATAGCAGTTTTCAATTGGGTAGGTACTGCTTTTAATTAGCAATTAGCAATTAGCAATTAGCAACTACCCTGTTATCAGGCAACTGAAAACCGCTCTACTTATTGGAACTGCCAATGCTATGAAAGTGCTAAATAATGTTCGCTTTGACCTGAATAAGTTAATTTGGCTCTTAATAAGAGCTACAGCAATTGGGTTAATTTCTGTTGCACTAGCACTGGAATTCCCAGGGATTGCTAATGCTTCTGAGTTAAATTCCTTACCAGTTCGGATCTGGGAAATTCCTGGTAATGACCAACAAAAGTCTGCTACAAGAGTTTTATTGCCTGACTGGAGCCAAATTACTTTTAGCAGCTTACCACCAGTTTCTAATTCATCTAGTTGGGGAGGCCGGAGTTGGTCACAAGGCAACACTCCTGACCAAATCTTGCAACTCGGAGACCTCAGCGAAGCTCTCAAACCAGAAATTCTTTCTCTTGAAAGCATTGAACAGTTAGCAACAGGAGGAACAAACCTAGAAAATATCTCTCTAGCAGCATTTCCACTCTTGGGCAGACAAAAGGTAGAGAAGCTCATCCAAATTGTGCCGAATTTAAGCTCTTTCAAATTGAAAGAAGTTGCCCCTCTTGCATCTTTAGCTTCTCAAACTTCGCTCATCAATGTCTCTAATGCTGGCGAACTCCCGCTCAGTCAACTTATGTCTAAATTTCCCCAGTTCGCTGAAGCTTCTCTCAACCAAATCGACCTTTCTGGGTTTTCTTTAATGGACATTCCCTCTTTGTCAAGTGTCAATTTAGAACAGTTTGAGGGATGGATATCAGAGCGGATTGCTGACATTCCCTTACTCAATCAAGTGCCTTTGAGCAGTTTCCCAATTCCTGTGGGAGAACTGGGTTTAACTGCGATGCGAATTGACATGATCTATGGGACGGCTGAAAGTAAGCGCTCTAATACAATCTCAGGTTCTAACGTAGAAGGATTTGCGGTAGCGTGCGAGAAAGATTGCGCTTACATTGAACTTGATGACTTAGAAAACAGCGGTCGCAAGCTTGCATCAAAACTGGAAGGGAAGCAGTGGATTAGCGGTAAATATCAGGAAGTGCAAGGCGGTTCTGGCTGTTTGGCTGGTTGGGAACCAACGGGTCGGCATCCCTTTGGAGATGCGTTTAAAGTAGTGGTAATGGAGCCATCAGAAACCAGCGATACTGTTGACACGGCTCTGTACTTCAGGTTTAGTTTGCCTTGTGGGAAATCGCCTTACATTATTGGCCCATTTCCGTTCTTGTCCTACCAAACAAATTCCCCTATCTTTGTTGGCAAAGTGGAGGGGGGTGCTTCTAACAGTATTTCTCGCCCTACTGATGCTGTATCCTCACCAAAACTTTCCCAACCAAAAGGCTCAAATCAACAGCCGTCTCAGCTTAAACAAAACCGTCTGCCCACAAAGAAGGCCATTCCCGAATCAAAGGGAGATTGCGTCCAACCTGCCACCTACATTAACAATGTTGATGTGGCTGCTTTATCCGAGGCGATCGCCAATTTGGAAAGTGCAGGTAGTGGTGACTACGAAGCAATCGGTACTGCTACCTGTGCAGATGGCGATCGCAACTGCGGGCGGGCATTCGGTCGCTATCAATTGATGAGCTACCGGGAAGATGTGCAGGAGGCGATCGCTTCTGTACCTGGGGGTGCGGAGTTCCTCAAAAAAGTTAATAGTGGCACCCAGCCTACTTCAGAGGAGCTTTTTCAATACTTTCCCCCAGCGGTTCAAGATCGGGTTTTGCAAAATTCTCTGGCTGAGAGTGTAGTTGGCACGCAGCAGGAAATTGACCCGAGAAGTACGCAGTTATTCAGTGGCGATCGCTTAATTGAACGAGTGGCACAAAAGCACTTTGGCGGTTCTAGCAGTAAGGTGGATGCCAGCTACTCGGATATTTTAGGAGGCTACTCGCTTAAGCAGTACGGAGAAAAAGTCAAAACGCTTTACAACTATAACCGCAACAATAGCAGTTGCATTTCGAGTTCGATCAGCAACCACTCTGGCGGTGAGACATGGAGTTGGCGTACTCGTTGGTTGCCAATAGCCGCGACTATCAGCATGGTTTTAGGGTCAATAAAGTTCTTTAGGGGAGAATTTTCAGTACGCCCGAAACAATCATTCCTACTACAAGTCATCTTGGGTTTAGCAGTAGCAATAGCGGCAACTACACTCACTCATTGAATTTATTAGTGTCTGAATAGAGGAAAATATGCAAGACTTGAATGAACAGGTAGTCAAATGCAGTAAACCCCCAGCTTGGTTGAATCGGGCTGGCTATTGGTTTCGCATTGGTTTAACAATCTTTATTGGTTTAGCCATGCTATTGGGAACCGCAGCTTGTAGTGCAAGTAGCGAGACAACTTTTTCTCAATTATCCTGGGAGAAAGCTAGTAGAATTGTTCCCCCAGAAACCTTGATCGAGATTGTACAATCTCATGGCAGTATTTTGGAGCCAAAAGAAGCGATCGCCACTATGCGTGTCGAACAAGTGACGGGTAAGAAAGGTCAACTAAATTTGTACGACTTTAACAATTCCAAGCTGTGTGGCAAGATGGGCTGTCTTTACGTTGGCTACTTAATCCCTAATGATAAAAATCAGGCTCAGAGTGAAGTTTTCACAGCTTACCTTAACCCCAATATTGCCCCAAAAACAGCTTTATTTGAAGTTGAAAGAGGCGAACAAGGTGACGTGGAATTGCCCTGTTTACTGGTCAACCAACTCGTGAAAAAAAGCCAACGCAGGCTGAAGTTTTGCTATAATGGGCTTGTCTATCAATTGACATAGAAAAGGGGAATGCAGAATGGAGAGTATCGGACAGTTTTTGATGACCAACGACAGGATAAGAGTTTGAGAAAAATTACCACCAAGAGCCAATTAACCCTTGTAGTCATTTTCCCCAAACTTTCCGAAGTATTGATTGAAGAAAGGAAAGCTAAAATTATCTTTCCTTCCCCTTCCCTCTGTTCTTCAAAACTTAATCAAGGTCAGTTTCTCCATCCACCTCAATTTGAACCTCTGTCGGTTCTTCAAAGTCATCCAATTCCTCTAGTTCTGTATCAAATTCTGACTCAACTTGTGCTATTTTACGAGGTAGCTTGGATTGACTTTTCGCTTGACCTTTACGGTGGTCTGAATTTTTACTTAAAGCAGGCAACACCTGAACTTTAAGGGATGCTGAACGTTCTGGTTGGTTATCAGTATCAGCCGCTAAAGCTGGTAATTGAGCTTCTCCAGCTTCAAGAAAGCCACCAATGCTATTGTGTAAATTCCAAACCTCTTTTTTCTGCTTCGGCTTACCGAGATATAGTTTAGGCAAATTCGCCTGAGTTGGCTTAGTAATGCTGTAAGTTTTGCAGCAGAACGATTTATTTTTGCCTTCCCCTTCTTTGATAGCTCGGAAGTGAACATTCAAAACTCCTAATGAGCGCCATCGGTCATTTTTGCCACTGTATTCTACCTCAAAGTAATCAGCAAATGCCCTTTCTAAGTTGCGATAAAACTCTTCTCTAGCACTCTTAAAGCTCCAAAGAGATACATTTTTGAACCGCACTACTATGGGGGATTTGTGCAATGGTAAATTCTGGGAATTTAAGAAAATGAGAGCGTGTTCTGAACAGACTTCCTGCATCTTTTTGTTGAAACTATGGCGGTATTCGTCATACAATCCAACAAATGCACCAGCTAATTCACCATTTTCTTCAATATCCTTGTATCGAATGTACTCTGGCATAAAAGCTAATACCAAAATTTTCACTTTTTGGAGCAGCAATCCTGTCACTTCTTCAGTTAACTCAACTGTTGTTAAGTCTGATTCAGACGGGATGGAGTACCACTCAGCTTTGATGAGTTGGTCAGTAGGAATTAAGATGCCAGCAGGGTTGTCATTGATGACAATACCGTAGGGTAAAGACGGTTTGCGTGCTTGATTGTATCCACTGCCGAATAGTTCTGGGTCAACTTGATATGCTTCAGAAGTTGTGTTTTCTTGAGTAGCTTCCTTTGCACTTTTAGGTGTTGATATTTTAGTCTTTGTTTGGGGTGTGGCGTTATTAGTTCTGACCATTATTTACTTATTTGAGTCGTTATCAACCCTTCATAGGCGATAGCCGTTCTTTTAATGTAGAAGGGGAAGGGGAAGGAAGGATACAGCAGATTGCAGGTTTGTAGATGACAGCTTAGTAGCAATAAAAGCTAACAATAACCTGTTTTTCCGTTCGGTATATCTCACGGCGCAGCCTTCTTCTTCCCCTTCTCCTTTCCCCCTCCCCCAATAACCTAGTTTTTCCTTCCCCTTCCCCTTCCCCTTCCTATGAAAAATCTTCAATTGTTTTCTCAAAACAACCCAAAATTAGTGCTTCAAGTCCAAACCCAGCCTGTCACTAAACGCCCGCTTATTGGTATAGACTTCAAGGGTTTGATTGGTCAATTTATCAATCCAGAAGGACTTTCAATGCTAGGCTTATTACTAGCTTTGTTTGTTTTCTCCAAGATCATTGGAAGTGGCAAAGGGAAAGTTACTTCCGGTCGGTTGTGCGGTACGGCTGAAAAGATGGCAGCGACCAGTTTAGCGCTCAAACAAATGAAAGAAAAAAAGCGGCAACCCGTTACTTTATGGAGCGGCACGCCGACTTATTGGTTCAAAAATATAAAGGTATTGAGCGCTCAGTTACAAACGCTATTAGGCGCAAATCCTACTGTTTGGTTTCCTCATGCTGAACGCGGTACTTTAGTAATTGGTGCTCCGGGTTCTGGCAAAACCTTTAGTGTGATTGATCGGATGGTTGAGAGTGCATTTCAGCAAGGCTTTCCTGTGATTATTTACGATAAAAAAGGAGACCAGATGAAGCTGCACGCGCCCCTGGCAGTGCGCTACGGCTATGACGTGCAAGTGTTTGCACCGGGGGAAGCTTACAGTGGTACTATTAATCCTCTGGATTTTATGAGGGATGCACAAGATGCTGTAATGGCAGCAGAAATTGGGCAAGTTATTGCTCGCAATGCAAGTCCGGGAGAGAGTAAAGGTAATGAGTTTTTTGAGAAAGCAGGGGAGTTAATGGCGAAGGGTTTAGTGCAGTTAGCAAAAGGCAGTCCTTACCCGGATTTGGCTTTTGTTTATGCGATTATTCAGCTTCCCGATTTAGTTAGTCGCATTCACCATGCTGTCCACCGCCCGGAGGGTCATCCTCTCAAAATGGACAGGTGGATTGCCTCTAGTTTTTCACAGTTATTAAGTTCAAAAGATGCTGAAAAAACAGTGGCGGGTATCAAGGCAAGTGCAGAGGCAACTTATTCAAGTTTTATTCAAAAAGATTTGCTGCGGGCATTTATTGGTCACAGTACAATTCCCATTGTTTTGTCGGGCAAAAAGTGCATTATTTTTAAATTAGACGACCAAAGGCGCACTGTAGTGGGGCCGCTATTAGCTGCTGCTATTCACTTATGTGTAGTGTCTAATTTGAGTCGAGTACGTTCTGACCCATTTGTGTACTGTCTCGATGAGTTTCCGTCTCTCAAGTTCGATAGAATGGATCAGTGGGCTAACGAATATCGTTCGGCTGGTGGCGTGCCGATTGTTGGCATTCAATCCCTCAATCAACTCTATAATCTCTATGGGGATAAAAAAGGGGCGGCGATCGCAAGTGCTTTGTCAACTCATGTGTTGTTCAACCCCGGTGATTTTGATACAGCGGAGAAGTATTCTAAGCGGTATGGGGAAGTGGAAGTGCTGGTAAAAAATCGCTCTACAGGTAGCTCGACGGGGCAACAAACAAGCCGTTCTGTCAATTGGAGCGAGCAGTTGCAAAAGAAACCGCTTTTGAGTGCCGATGAGATTCTGAGGTTTCCGCAAGGGAAGTGCGTTATCACTTCACCGGCTTACAGTTCGGATTCAGAAGCTCTGTTTCCCTATTCCTTGAAAATCCCGGTTCGACAACGAGACTTAAAGCAAGCTAAAGAGTCAGAAGCTCTCTGGGACAGTCATATCTGTCCGCAGTTGTCTCAAAGAGCAGCCTTGCTGTCTGTTAACCGATTGACAGGACAATTAATTAATATCGATCAGGAATTGGAAAATCGGATTCGAGCTGCTGAAAAAATGCTGCCTCATCCCAATGACCCAGATGAACCAGTGACAACTGGAGAGGTGGAGGTTAGGAATGTTGCCAATTCTTCTAAGTCTCTGGCTGCGGAAGCATTAATTTTTAGCAGTCTTAGGAAGAAACTGCTAAATGCTGAGATTGGGAAAGAAGGGGAGGGGGAAGGGGAAGGGGAAGGGTAGAAAAAGCTGATTATTTGGGGATAATGTACCAATTGCGTAAATCCTGCTTTTATTGAATAAAGAAAAGCGAAAATTTATCCTTCCTTCTCCTTTCCCCTCGCCTTCTCAAAAGTACAAAGAAGTGAGTAGGAAGTAAACCTCTAATCCCCTCCCTTCCCTTTCTCCCCCCTTCCCCTTCCCTTCCCCTTCCCCCTCCCCCTCTTAAATTATGCAAATAAAAGCTGATATTTTGATTGTAGATGACAGCCGTGACAACATTCACTTACTGTCTAAAGTGCTGGTTGAAAGTGGCTACAAAGTCAGGAAGGTCATTAGTGGAGAGCGAGCGTTAAAAGCAGTGAGCCTCCAGCCTCCCGACTTAATTTTGTTGGACGTAAAAATGCCAGGGATGGATGGCTATGAAGTCTGCCGTCACTTAAAAGCACAAGAGAATACGGCAGAAATTCCGATTATTTTTATTAGTGCTTTGGATGATATTTTTGACAAAGTAAAAGGGTTTGAAACAGGTGGCGCTGACTACATTATTAAACCCTTTGAGCCGATGGAAGTGCTGGTACGAGTGGAAGCTCAGCTAAAAATGAGCCGATTGCAGCAGCAACTTCTTTGTGCTAACAAACAACTGGTTACACAAAATAGCCAACTCGCTCAGGAAATTCAGGAAAGACAACAGGCTGAAATGGGTTTGAAAGTTTTTATGCACGCTGTTTCCCACGACTTGCGAAATCCCATTACAGGAATGTCAATTATTTTGCAATGTTTCCTCAAAGAGCAGTCAGTTAAACCGAAGAAAGTGGTAGGAGAAAATGAAGTTGTTATTGATAAGTCAAGTTTAGAAAGTATCCTGCAAAGCTGTTTGCGCCAAATCAAACTGATTAATTCTCTGATTGAAATGCAGCAGGGTGATATTGTAGGTGTCCCTTTGGAGTTACAGCCAATGGATCTCTACAGTTTGACACGCAGCATTCTCTTAGAGTGGGAATTAATGTTGGCAAAACGCCAAGTTGTCCTCAATTATCAATTTACTCCTGATTTACCTTTAGTTAATGCCGATTCCGCTCAGCTCAGGCGAGTCTTTGAAAATTTGATTGGCAATGCTCTCAAATACAATCCAATTGGATTTACGTTAACATTAGGTGCATCGCTGGAGCCAGAGGCCTCTTATCTACGCTGCACGGTGAGAGATAATGGGGTGGGAATAAAATCAGAGCATTGTGCTTCATTGTTTGAACTGTACGTGCGAGGTAGTGGTGTTAAGCGTACTGCTGGGGTTGGCTTAGGGCTTTACATCTCGAAGCAAATAGTCGAGGCGCATGGTGGAGAAATTGGTGTAGAGAGTGAGCTAGGTAAGGGTACTACTTTTTGGTTCACTTTGCCAGTGTTTAAACCAGACCACTACGCAGGGCAATAACCGCAGCTTGTACGCGATCGTTAGTCTCCATTTTGTTGAAAATCGCTTTAATGTAACCTTTGATAGTATTAGGGCTTAAGTGCAGTTGATAACCGATATCTTTATTGCTTTTGCCCTCTGCCATTAGTTTTAATACCGTCAATTCTCGCGCGGTAAACAGGGATTCTTCGCAGTTGGTTGTGGGTTTTCTGAGATTTTGAATGACACAAGTGGCAATTTTAGCGTCTAGGTAGGTGCTACCTTCTCGGACAGCATTGATGGCTGTTAATAGCTGTTCTGTGCTAGTCCCTTTAATGCAATAACCCTCTGTTCCACAAGATAAGGAAGCCAATACTTCTGTATCACTGGTGTGTGAAGTTAGCATGAGGATGCGGGTATGGGGTAGCAATGCTTTTATTTGACTGGCAGCAGCAATGCCGTCGATATCAGGTAAGCCAATATCCATGAGGATAATATCGGGTTTTAGCTTTGAAGCTACATCTATTGCTGAATTGCCATCTTCTACCTGCCCGACAATAGTAAATTGAGGTTCTGTTGCTAGGAGTCGTGATAGTCCCAATTGCATCATGGGATCGTCTTCGACAATTAGGATGGTTGATGGTTTGGTTGCTTTTACTCCAGCGATCATTTTTTTCTCCAGATTAAAGGTAGGAGGCGAACTTTCTGCCGAAATTTGACAGAAAGCTTTAGCTCGTTCCTAAATTGTTGAACTTGTAAGCTAGTATTGTCCTCATCTGTTGGGAAGATTTTTAATACTGCTAGTCTGTCTTTGGTTTGAGAGTCGTAGGGAGGAGGTACATTAACTATAGTTGAGCTAGTCTCCCTTGAAGTCCACCTCCCTATCAATGACCGCTTATAAAAACCTAGGCAAACCTGGGTAAGCTCTGCGGTATAAGCTTTAAACGTTCTTACAAGCGCGCTTACGCTTCCTCGGTATCGAGATTGACCAAGAAACTCCAGTTAGAAACGCTATAATAATCACAACGACGTGATATTACAGCGGAACGCTTGATTTTTCTATTCAGTTGATTCCACTCGCTCCAAACGTGCTTTTCCGGGTTCATCTCGGAATAGGCGGTTAAGGAGCGAGGTATTTTTTCACTTAATTTCATAGCCCTGCGAGCAATTACCAGTGCGGCTGATTCATCGCTGGCTAAGCCATACATTTTTAGGTATTTTACCAAGCCGATAATACTCGAATAAGCCGGGTTGACTGCAATTAACTCAATTCCGCGATTCGACAAAATAGAATTGAGTTGTTTGTAGAACTCGCTGTATGCCCAGCCCGACAACATCCGGGCATATTTTCTACCTTTCTCTCCTAGGGATTGCTTTTTAGCCGAGAAATCAAGTTCTTCACAAACTACGGGACATTCAAATTCCGCAGCTTTCATAAAAAACACTCGGTAAGTGGGAAACTCAGCGACTTCAGTCCTGAGAGGAAAACGGCTCGGCGATTTCAATCGCCTTGAATCTTTAAATTCAAAATGAGTAGCTGTACCCATCTTTAGAGTGAATAGTTTTGCAGTATTTATGGCTAATCCCTTGCACCAATTCTGATGCCGAGATATTGAATGAACCAGTCGATCTAACCGCAACCCGACCAACATACTCACCTATCTTTTTACCACTGGTAACGATTACTTTTACGATGTCACCAGTCTGAAAACCTTTGACAAACTTGTTTCTCGGAACGTACCGAGATGGGAAGCCAAATTTATCGGTACGGCACATTTGACGAGTTCCATGTCCAGTTGCTTTGATTAGTAATGGTTTACTCGTGACTACAGACAATGATTCAAGTTGACCAACACAAGCAGCATCAATCCAATGAGTTTTAGGTAGTTGCAGTCGAGTACGATTAAACTTTGTCAGTCCACCTGAACCAGTCAAAACGGGCAACCCCGTTTCTTTTAGTCGAGAAAACAACGCCCATCGGGTCGAATTCACGGCAGCGGCATCTTTGAGCGGACGTTTTGCTTGTGCAAGAATGTGCTTCAAGATGTCAGGTTTCTTGGCTAAAAATTGCTGAATATCTTGACTGCCTTTCTTCTGGTTACACTTCTCACAAGCAAGGCAGAGATTAGAAATTCGATTACTTCCTCCTTTAGCTTTTGGATGAATATGTTCAACTTGCAAGGGTACATTTGTTAGAGTCGATTAGGGAGTTACCCCCCTAACCTCTCCTTCAGAACCGTGCGTGAGACTTTCACCTCACACGGCTCCTTGATAATTCCATCCTTGTTATGGATACGATTTAAGACCAACTATCAGGTTTTAACACTTTCTTTAGAGCGTATTGACCCGTCTGTTGCTGTCTTTGTGTCGTGGCAGTGTTTGTGTAGAAGCTGTAGGTTGTCATAAGTGTCTTTTCCACCTAACGATGTCGGTTTAATATGGTCAACTTCTACAATGTCTGTACTGGTGAAGTACAAACCACAGTGAGGACAAATACCCTTTTGACGCTTGATTAAGGATGCAACCCTGTTAGGAGTTTCTGGGTATTCACCTCTACGCTTGCTCCAATAAGTCCAGTTTCCATCAAACGGACTAGCTTCACCTTTGACTTTTATATGCCTTACGATTGGCGTACTTGCATGGGTGAGTAATTCTATTCCGTCTTCTGTACTGAAACACCAATTTCTATCGACTACTGTTCTCCAGTATTTGTCTTTATTGATGCTCCCTTTCCCCCTTCTTCTTGCCCAGGCTCTTAGCTTGTCATAAATTAGGTGGTCAACCTTTGAGAAGGTTTCCTTGCTAACCTTCGTTGAGTAATAGTTTGACCATCCCCTAATTATTGGATTCAGCTTGCTTATTAAAGCAGCTTGTGGGGCGGTCTTATGGGTGTCTATTACTTCTGCAATCTTGGCTAAGTGTGTTTTTACCTTGGTTCTTGAGGGTGTGATTAGTGTATTAAAACCTAGTGGTTCCCCGTATGGATTGTTAGCACATCGGTATATACCCGTTTTATGCTGTTGTACGTGGAATCCTAGAAACTCAAACCCAATATTTCCATCTAATTCGTTAAGGGTATGGGTTAATTTTGTCTTACTTGGTTTTAACTCCAATCCCATGTCACTTAACCATTCAGAAATTATCTCTTGGCATTTTAGAACTACGTTCAAATCCTGATGAATTATCACGAAATCGTCAGCGTAACGAATCAAGCTCAGTGATTCTCTTCTCAGGAGTTTGTTTAATTTATGTCCTCCAGATGTGATTATCACCAAGGTTTCCGCGTATTGCTTTACTCTTTCTTCAATACCATGCAAGGCAACATTCGCAAGTAGGGGCGAAATTACCCCGCCCTGTGGTGTACCCTCGTTAGAAGGGAACATACTGCCCTGGTCACAGTGTCCCGCCTTGAGCCAGGATTTGATTTGACGGTTTAAGGTGGGATATGTACCTATTTTTTCGAGTAATGCTTTGTGGTTTATACGGTCAAAGCATTTGGCAATATCAGCATCTAGTACATACTTGCCTTTCTGCTTGATACAGTCAAATATTGCTTGGATCGCATCGTGACATGATCGTCCTGGTCGAAAACCATAACTGTTGGGCTCAAATTTTGCCTCCCACTCAGGTTCTAGCGCTAGTTTGACTAACGCTTGCAAAGCTCGGTCGTTGATTGTGGGTATTCCTAATGGTCTTGTTTCCGTTGTTCCGGGCTTGGGAATATTAACCCTACGAGTGGGTTTTGCCTCCCCGGTTAGCTTCAACTCGCCTACCAGGTTGATACGTTGCTTTGGGGTTAGAGCCTTAACTCCATCCACACCAGCCGTATTCTTTCCTTTGTTGTCTTGAGTTACCCTACGAACCGCAATACACTTTGCAGACCAAGACCTAATCAGGGTCTTTTGAAGTTTACGAACTGCTTTAACATCACCACGTTTACTCGCTTGGAATATTCTCTTTTGCAACTTGAAAGTTACCTTTTCTAGCTTGCGCCAGTTTAGGTTTTTCCATTCCACCGTCTGATTGTTCAGCGTATTAGACATATATATTGCTACTCGTTTTACTCCTTTGGAATTACCGTGTATCTGTTAGCATATCCTCACCATTACAGTGAGGCATTCGCTTTCTGATACAATCCCGCCCCTGACTATTATTCGTTAGCTACTTACTGGTTATCGACCTTTTCCAGAAATAATTAGGGGTTACTTCGTTCCGATTACACATTGATTGAGTCTTTAGCGTGATGCTATCCACCGGGTTTACGGGCGGTGCTGATAAGTCGTTATCGAAAACGCTTATGCCCTATCCTTGCCTTTTGGCTTGGTGTTAATCAGTCTTTACCGTATCTTTCGACGGGTTTATTCTGGATTGAGCCATTACACCATCACTGCTTACGATGGTTCGACCACATCTTTGCTTGCGCTACGCATGGACTCTTGCTCGACAGTTACCGAATTTGGCTTTCAGTAGTTCTGCTTTTTAACCCCGCTTTAGCCTATTGGTTGCTACCCAATAAACTAGGGGTTATGCTTTCACCGCTGCACTTGCGGGACAGGACTTGATTCACTGAATCTCACCTGCAAATGTAATCAGTTGTCACCAGTTTCATCAACTGGGCTAACCGTCCTATAAGGGTTTAAGACCTTATTTTAGGTTAAACGAATCGCACTCAATGTTGCAGTAAGCACATTTCCTATTCCACTTGTTCAATAAATATTCGCGAATTTCGTACCCACATAAAATACCTTGCTGGTATTCCAGCCCACTAATTTCTGGGTTTTCTAGTTGTTGTAGGTCAAATCTGACAAGCTCTTGAATGATCGAACTGATTGGTGCAAGTCTGCGTAATTTATTAACCCAAGTTAGGGTGGTTTCTACCCGGTGCTGCAAGGATGGCGCTAACCATCCTTTTTGGCGGGTACGGTTTAAAAACCTTGCTCGGCGGTAGCGAGTATGACGGTTTCGTCGCCCTCGACGTAGTGCGCGACGGGAATCAAGACTTGCTTTGATGGCTTGACCTCGATGAGTTAGTTCAGCGCCAAAAATTACTTTCTCACCTTGCAATAATGCGATACCAGTAGTTTTTGAACCTGGATCTAATTTGAGAGTGATTGATTTAATCGTTGCTGTTACCACCTTTTTGAGGATAATTGTGATTGGGAACATTCTGAAAACAGCCGCTTTACCGGCAGTTAACAATTTGCGAGCCATTGACGGTTTGCAAGGTGTTAGTGGTCTTTTGTTTGTATCGAGTACGAAAATAAAATTGGACATTGTTGTGTCCTCCACTTGCGTGTAATGTTAGCTTCGCCAATGTTATAAGAGCTTTTTAAACCTGCAACACTGCCTCAGTGACTTTAAGGCTGTTTAATTGCAGATGACAGGGCAAGGGACTAGCTTCGCATCCACAGGGTGTCGTGACTCAAATAACGTAGATTTCGAGAATCTTAGGCTGGTCAGCATAGCTTGCAATTTCTTACAAGCTCAGTGGCACTTAGCCCTGAGTTACTGACTGAACGAGTTAAAGCGTAACTTCATCGATTTCATCGAAATTAATAGCAGTTGCTATTGACTCTGGTTTTGCCCCTAAAGCATAACCGAAACTAACAAATTCACTGATTGTTTGAGAATGAATTTGGGTTTGCAACCAATTTCTGGTTTGTCGAT
This sequence comes from Microcoleus sp. D3_18_C4, assembly GCF_036702355.1. Lineage (NCBI taxonomy): Bacteria > Bacillati > Cyanobacteriota > Cyanophyceae > Oscillatoriales > Microcoleaceae > Microcoleus > Microcoleus sp. D3_18_C4. The sequence goes on along the minus strand of NZ_JAUBTF010000004.1, from coordinate 68,126 downwards.
GTTGCTTAGTGTCCCAGACAAATTTAACTTTTTGTGCAGGTTGAGTTGGGTGCAGTGCCAAAACAATTAGTTGCAGCTTTTCAGGCTCTATCTTAAAGAATTGAGCAGCTACCCATAACTTTACCCGGTCTTCCCAAGTCATTACAGGATGCCGAATCGCCCACTCAAATAGCTTTGGTCGTTCTTTGACAAAACCAACATTTGCAGGAACTTGTATTACTTTAAATGAAGGGGAAGGGTGTTTTACTGTTTCTCCCTGCTTTCTTAGGTGTAGTTTTGCTTGAAGTGTAATGTCAACAAACAGTTTTCGCTGCGGTAAAAATAGTGTTGGCGATAATTCTTTAAGTTCGTTAACCCACTGCTGTAACTGCGGATAGTTATTGAGAATTGGCTCAACAGGTAATCCCATTAAAATTTGCTTGACAAGTAGCTGCAAATGTTGTTGGAGATAGTTGGGAACTAAAGATGGTTTTTGTAGTTGGTTAGGCTGGACAGTTTGATTGAGGTTGGACAGAGTAAGAAGATACATTGCTCAGAGCATAAAAGGCTGAGCAATAGTGGCGATCGCCGCAGAAAAAGTCCGAGAGCGCATAATAGGATTAAAAGTTTATAGCCACATCTGCTCACGATCAGGAACAGATTGGTCTAGATTTGCTGTGACCCTGCAGGAATTGTTTGACTACCGTCCCCATGCAAAAGATCCAATTTGACGGTTGGCTGCTCGGTTTCTTCTAAAAACTGTGCCACAGATTTGATGACATCTGTTGCGGTTTTGGGTACGAGAACCAAATCTCCCGATGCCAGCATATCTAGTAGGGCACCGGGTTTTCCCTTCCCTCCGTACAAGTGACCCATAGAAGCTGCTAGCTTTTCAAGTTTTTCTGGTGTCTGTTGTGCAACTCGTGCCCGAAAAACAATGCCTGAAGGCGATCTCTGTTTCCGTCCCATGCTCGACCTTATATCTGTGCTACAGTTTTAACAAGCGGTAAGCCTATACTAAAAATTGTACAAGACACGAGGTGTGAGTGGAAACTTTAGCCCGCTTGTGCTCTATCAGTTTAGGGTGCAATGACTCGATATTTGCAGAGTATGCTATCGCTTTTGCCCCATAAATTTGACTGGTTATGCCCAAAAAGCGCAGTTGTTCCGTGAAAATTGCAACGCTGCACAGCGTGTTGCAGGATTGCTATCAACTTAAGCTGGAAGAGCTCAAGTACCTTCTCGATGCAATTGACGTGCTAATTGACGCTGAAGAGAAAAGGTTGTCGGAGTTGGAAGCCGACTCAGACTGGGAAGAAAAACGGGAAGAAAAAATGGCTGCTACTGGTGCGCGCGGTAGTACGGGATACATCGAATCCAAGACAATCAAAGGATGCGGCCCCTATGCCTACTTGAGATTTCGTAAGGGCGGCACGCATCATTCGTTCTATCTGGGCAAGCTCAAGCCTTAAGTTTTTAGGGTGCATAGCGATTGATAGATTAGTAATTCTGACGTTTATGCACCCTAAATTATCGGCGTTTAGGGTGCATAGCGATTGATAGATTACTGGTTCTGGCATCCATGCACCCTAAATTATCGGCGTTTAGGGTGCATAGACATTGATAGATTACTGGTTCTGGCATCCATGCACCCTAAATTATCGGCGTTTAGGGTGCATAGCGATTGATAGATTAATGGTTTTGGCATCCATGCACCCTAAATTACCGATGTTTAGGGTGCATAGCGATTGATAGATTAATGGTTTTGGCATCCATGCACCCTAAATTACCGATGTTTAGGGTGCATAGACATTGATAAATTAGTGGTTCTGGCGTTTATGCACCCTAAAGCAAGCGAGTCATTTAGGGTGCATAGACATTGATAAATTAGTGGTTCTGACGTTTATGCACCCTAAATTGGTTGTGTAGTCGCGCTCGCAACTGAGTGTCTGACGGCGCTTTCTTCGGCTTGTTGCTTTCCGAATTACGAACTCATGCGTGATAGCTTGCCAGCAATATCGGTAGCTTGGTTGCTAACAGTGAAAAAAACCTTAAATGCGATTTACTCAACTCTTCACCTGCACCACAACAATCGTTCGATAGGTAGGTATTGAGCTAGAACTCGTCTAAATTAAACAGCGTAAATTGGTGAGGCGATGTCGTCATCTTTCTGGGTCGGTGTTTGCCCTTAACAACTTCTTGAACTAATGGATTTGAGTGAATTGATGTCTGATCATTCAAGTCAATAACTTCTGAGCTTTCTCCTGAACTTATTTCATGTTCGACAGGACAATCAGTATCATTTTTAGCCTGAGACTCGACAGGCTCAAACCACTCATTATACCAATAAGTGGCGTTCGTTGATTGGGGTCGATCGCTACTTAAACTATTGCCAAGGAGCAAATCAGTTTGACCCAACCACCAAATCGGAACAGCCAGCCAAGGTGAAAACAGATAAAACTGAAACAAAGCGCATTTTAACAGAGTAGGGTCTATATCTTGACCGATACCGCTCAGACAGTAATTCGACTGTGTTAACATTAAAGCACCCGTACCGCACGCAGGTTCATTGAAGCGGGAAATTCGCTCTGTCTTATCACCACTGACCAACTTAGATATCAACTGGCACAAAGCTAAGGGTGTCGGATAAAATCCTGAACTTTTTTGAGCAGTCTTTCCGCAGATTTGGGGTAGCAGTCTGCCCATATAATCTTCAGGATACAGCATGAGAATTGACAGGTCAAACATCTGATAAAGGCGCATTGATGCACCTTCACAGCCGGCGGGTTCTTTGGGTAACATTTTATAAGCTGGATGTCCGAATGCGAACAAAACCCAGTCCAAGAAAAACTCCAAATAGTCCCAAGCTGACCAAGTTTTCCATTCTCCGTGTTGGGGAATGCAATTGAGGCTATTATCTAACATGGCTTCTGCGGCAGGAGAATGCTGCCATTCAATTTGGGGAATCGGTTCTGCTGGCAAAGTTTCCTCAATTACAAATTTGGGTAAATTTTCGGGTTTTCTGTTTTCCAGAATGGCTAGCATTGGCTCCATCTTCCACCGCATCCAGGCATGACTAGGGACAGCTTGACACAAAGCCCAATAATCCCACCTTCCCCACAAACATCGGTCTATTTGTGCGAGAATTGTTAAAAGCCAGCCCGGCTTTAAATCTCGTTTGAGGTTGGGGATTAAAGCTTGTTTTTTCTTTGGTTTATAGGGTTGATTTCTGAAATGTAACAGCATTGACTCTCTAGTTTTGGAGTCAATGATTGGCAAGACAAGCTTGTTTTTCATGAGTGCAAGTCTGAAAAATGCACCCCTAAAAACCGCAGTAGCGGTTCGCACAATTCTATGTTGATGCAAGCAGCGTCTTGTTTAATAAAAACAGTAAAAAAAATTGGGAATACAGTGTAGCTTTTTTCAAACAAAAAAGCTACACTCTATTCCCCACTCCCCTCTTCCCTATTTCTCTCTCCCCATTCCCCTTTCTCAGCCGTCTATTCCACCAATTATTTTGATATTTGAGGAGTAGAAAATGCTTCGCACAGCAGCAGCCCCACCTGCTTGAGTAAAGCTTTGTTACCATCAGGGCATCCCGACTGAATCAAACATTTAGGACAGCCAGAACTGCAAGAACAACTGCGGGCTAACTCAGCAGCCGCATGAGCTAATTGAGGGAGAGAACGAAAAATAGCTTCCGAGGTTCCCGAACCTCCTTCTGCTAAATCGTAAAAGAGTCCTGCATAGTCATTTGCACCTCTCTTCTCTACCACAAAATTCACATCATTAGCGGAAGCCAAAATAGTCAGAGGTAAAGCTGCTAAAATTTGATGGCCGAAACTGTGAATAGCCAACAAATTCGCGGGGTACTCCCACAATTGCTGATATCCGGGCTCCATCTGCTGTTGAGATTGAAGCAATTCCTGGCGAGTAGCTGTTACTACCTGTTGCAGATAACATTCAACCGGGGAATTAAAACTAATTTGCAGTACAGGAGTCGCAAATTTGATTTCGTAAGGTTGCTCAAAGTTTACCTCATTAAGAACCGATGTTAGCTCAGCAGAGCGAGTTCTCTTGCCACAAACAGGACAGGCAGTACATTTTGGTAAATGCTCTCTGTAATTGACGCACTTTCTATTGAGACAAGTTAACTCGTAATTGCGAGTTAATAATTGATAACCAGTGACGAGTTGGCTAATTTCTCCCCAAACCAGTTCCAGAATAGCTTGAGCTGGAATTGTCTTACTATCCGTTGAATTGGTTTGAACATTTCCTTCAACTTCTGGAATGACCAACGGGATTTGTTGAGGCAAACTCAAATTCTGCTTGAGGCTGGTATCAGTGTGGCTAATCGCTACAGTAAACAGTCGAGTTTCAGGGGTGTTTTGCAAAATAGCTTTGCCATTCAAGAGCGAGCGCGAAGTATAAGTCACCAAACAGCCGTCTGAGTTTTGCGTGCGGTAAATAGCACCAGGAAATACCTCTCGATAAGCAATCTCCGCACTGAGGAGTTCAATCTCTTCTTGAGTCTCCGCATCCACCAGTTGTATCGTGCTAGCACCCGTTCCCCCTCGAAAGTTTACATCTTTATGGGGAAAGCCCTTAGCCCATAATTTATCCCGACTTTTGTGAAGAACACCTTGCTCAATTAAAGCCGTTGCAATTTGAGGAGCGCTCTTGCCAAAGTAGTGCTTGAGCTTACTGACAGGAATGCCTGTTTCGACAGCCGCGCACATCAAATGTTTGGCAATATCTATGGGATAATTGGCATTAAAGCTCACCAATTCAGATTCGGCTGACACTAACAATTCAGGGCGATCGGCAAAATAGTTATCCAAAGGTGATTGTGCAATGGGAATGAAAACAATTAAACCGGAGTTTGTGCGACCAGCCCGGCCAGCCCTCTGCCTAAAAGCTTGCAAGCTTCCCGGCCATCCCCTAATAATAGCAAAATCAAGTTGAGGCAAATCAATTCCTGCTTCGAGAGCGCTAGTGCTGAGGATACACTTAACTGTTCCTGACTGCAAAGAGTTAATAATTTCCATGCGGCGCTCGCTTGTTAAACTGCCGTAGAAAATTGCTACTTGCGACTCAATTCCCGAGTTAGTTTGAGTGACAGCTTCTTGCTTAAAAGTTGCCCACAAGTTCTTAATTGCTTGTCTGCCGTTACCGAAGCAAATTCCGCTTTTCCCTTGCTGCAACAAAAACATAATGATGCGAGCAACATCTGAATTAGCATCATGAGTCGGTTTAGTAACAATTAATTGCCGTTCTGGGACAGCAGCTCCGCTAGAGTTAATCCAAACTAACCGCTCGGGTTTATTGATATTTCGCTTTCGACTTCTACCAGATAGTAACTTGGCTAATTTTACGGGATTGCCAACGGTAGCACTCAACATCAGGAATTGCAGTTTTTGAGAACAACCCCCGCGCTCGTCTACTGCCAATTTTAAGCGGCGAATTAAGCTAGCCATGTTAGCTCCGTAAACTCCGTTAAAAGTGTGAGCTTCATCTAGGACAATATAGCGGAGGCGACTTAAAAAATGCTGCCAAGGCTGACTCCAGTGAACGCCTTTCAGCGCATAGTGAATTAACTCTGGTGTTGCGCTGATTATGCTAGGGTTTGCAGCTAATAATTGTTCTCTGGTTTTGGGAGGAGTATCCCCAGTTAGAAGGGCAAGACGCGGGCGGGCAGGCTCAGGAATCAGTTGGAGCAAATCGGCAAGTTTTTGACTTTGGTCGGCTGTTAAAGCTTTCAAGCCATAAATAGAGAGTGCAGTAAATTGATGTTGGAGAATGCCCTCTAAAATAGGCAAGTACGCACTTAAAGATTTGCCAGAAGCTGTTGCTGTGCTGAGGATGACATCTTTGCCCTGGCGCACGGCTTTGAGTGTTTTAATTTGGTGCGAATAAAGCTGTTCAATGCCTTGGCTGTGCAAAGCAGAAATTATTGAAGGTGGCAAGTCTTGAGGAATTTTGTAGAGCTTAGGAGTTGTAGCAGTCGCGATTGTCTGATAAATAACCTCTTCGCCTAAAAACTCACACAAATCGGCTGTTGCAGTTGGCTGCAAGTGGCTTGCTTCTGGGAAGTTATTTTGGTGAAAATCATGTCTGGCTATTAGTTGGGAAAGAAGGTTGATATAATTGGGAGGCATTGGTCACTCTAAGAATGAATCTTTTCTCTCTTACTACCGATAGGTAGGAAAAAGAACGAGAGAGGAAATTAATAAAAAAACCAACTGGGAGTCGGACTGCTTTTGGTAGGAGTTACAACCTTTTAGACTTAAGACGATCTTGACAGACTTTACAATTATGCTAGAATAAATTTAATTGATTAAACTAAATGCAATTTATTCCTATTTGAGACTGGTCTTAATTACAAAAAAATCAATAAAGGAGCATTGATTGAGTATGATAGAAAGGGAGAACATCATGCAATTAAGTCAGGCTATTGTCAATGAATTTCAGCCAGAAAAAATTATTTTATTTGGCTCCTATGCTTATGGAAACCCTCAAAATGACTCGGATGTATATCTGCTAGTGATTTTGCCATACAAAGGGAGCAATTTTCGCAAAACTTGGGAAATTTTAAATAAAGTTCAACCAAAGTTTGCCATAGATTTGTTAGTGCGAACTCCTGTAGAGATTGAGCAACGCCTAGCCTGGAATGATTTTTTTTGCGAGAAATTATAGAAAAAGGAAAGCTGATTTATGAATCCGCTAACAGTTGAATGGGTTGATAAAGCTGAAGGGGATTTTACTACGGCTTTGCGGGAATTAGTTTTAGTAAAACTCATAATTTGACATTTTTATTGGATTTACTTTTACCTGTTGAACCTAATTATGATATTTCTCGCCAGAAACTTTTAGCGTTAACTGCTTTTGCGGTTGCTTATCGTTATCCAGGGGCTTCTGCTGATAAGGATACAGCACGTCAAGCATTAAAGTTTTGCAAAGAAGTCCCGCAAGAAGTGAGGTTAAGTTTGGGATTGAGTCCCTAAAAATATAGCAGAAGGAAAAGAAGAATGTTAGAGCCCGCATTCCGCAGATATTCAAGCAGAGGTAAAGCAAGATAGATTCGGCAACAATAAACTCCCAAACGATTGCCGTGCAATCGTTTGGGAGTTTTTAGTGTATAATAGATTTCTGCTGTAAAGCAACTCTAAAAATCATGAACCAGCCATTATCAGGGATAAATATCGTAAATTTAGACCACTTGGGAATAGTAGCGGGGATAATAGATGAGATGGAATTGGTAGAAGAAGTCAACAAAAAAGTGGGTATCAAAACCAAAGAAACAGTCAGCCCCGGACAAGTAATGAAAGCAATAATTTTGAACGGATTGGGGTTTTTGAGCGCCCCAATCTACCTATTCGACACATTTTTTGTAGGAAAAGCAACAGAACATTTAATCGGATCAGGAGTGACCCCGGAACAATTAAATGATGACAGAATCGGGAGAGCATTAGACAAATACCATCAAGCTGGAACGACACAATTATTCACAGCGATCGCCCTAAAAGCAGCAAAGAAATTTCAAGTAGAAATGAATAGCGTTCATCTAGACAGCAGTTCAATATCAGTAGAAGGAGCATACAAAACTTGTCAGGAAAAGAGTCAAGACATTGAAACAGACTCATCAAACCCAGCGGATGAAATGAAAGCCATAAAAATCGTTCACGGATACTCAAGAGACAAAAGACCCGACCTCAAACAATTTATCATTGACACCATAGTTAGCGGTGATGGAGACGTACCATTGTATCTCAAAATAGATGACGGAAACGCCGATGACAAAAGCGTTTTTGTCGCCCGACTCAAAGAATTTAAAAACCAATGGACTTTCGAGGGAATCTGTGTAGCAGACAGTGCCTTATACACAGCAGAAAACTTATCAGCAATGGCAGGAATGAAATGGATAACCAGAGTGCCATTAAGTATCAAATCAGCCCGAGAAAAAATCTCAGCTATCGAAGATAAAGACTGGAAATCAGCTCAAATAAAAGGCTACAAAATAGCAGCCATAACCAGCGAGTATGCCAACATCAAACAAAGATGGATAGTAGTAGAAAGCGATATCAGAAAACAAGCAGCCCTCAAAAAAATAGCCCAGCAAGTAGAGAAACAATTAGAATCAGCTTCTTCCTCACTACGCAAGCTATTCAGACAAGAGTTTGCGTGTATAGCCGACGCAGAAATCGCGATAAAAAGATTATCAGATACCTGGAAGTATCACCAAATCACAGAAATTGAATGCCGAGAAAAACCCGTCAAAAAATTGACAAGCAAGCAGAAACTAGAGAACCAAACAAATCCAACAGTTTATCAAGTTACGGGTCAAATAGAAACCCGGTTATCAGTAATAGAAGCCGAACAAATCACAGCCGGGAGATTTATATTAGCCACCAACATCTTAGACAATCAAGAGGTGAGCGAGCGACAGATACTATCAGAATACAAAGCGCAGCAAAGTAACGAGAGAGGATTTAGATTTATCAAAGATCCATTGTTTTTTACATCAAGCGTATTTGTGAAAAATCCCGAGCGAGTCGAAGCAATAGGAATGATAATGGGACTGTGCTTGTTAGTTTATACCCGCTTCGCAAAGGAAATTGAGACAACACTTAGAAGCCACCAATGAGGGAGTCAGAAATCAGGTAAAGAAACTCACCAATAAACCGACAATGCGCTGGATATTTCAGATGTTTCAAGCGGTACATTTAGTGACGGTCAACGGAGATAAGCAAGTCAGTAATTTAACCCAAGACCGTCAAGATGTATTAAAGCATTTAGGACAGTATTGCAGTCGGTACTATTTAATGTTTGCAGGTGGATGACGCTCTCCATTAAGCTGTAAATCTTGGTGAATAATCCACATTTATTAGTCAAGATGATTAGCTCTTGGCGGGATTTATCTTGGCTAAAAAGCTAAGTTATTTCGCGAAAAAAAGCGCCATAAATCTATTAAAAAAAGTCAACTATTTCACTTTAGTTGATTTCGGGATATCTGACAGGTACCCGTGACGTTAAAACCGCATAAGTTAAAGGGAAAAACTTTTTGACTCCAACTTTTCACAACTGATAAAAAAATTCCACACACATCTGCGGAATGTGGGTTAGAGTGGCGATCGCTACCCCAAAACAAAAAAAACAGGATTAATACAGCAGATTCCACGTTTATGAAGTACATCCCGGATTGATAAATCCACGTAGGGACACGGCAATGCCGTGTCCCTACTGCACTCCAGAAATCTGGGATACGCTGTAAAAGGCTGCCAATTTAATTCGGCAGCCTTTTCTGTTATTTAGTGAGTTGAGTGATTCTGAGCAAAGCAGGCAACATTGAATCAGACTTTTCTCCGGTTTTGAGGGCAATTTCTAAATCAAACAAAATGGATAGCGATCGACTTAAGAAGTTCGCAGATACTTCCTTAACCTCCTGCTTAAGGAAATACAGCCGTTTGGGGTTACTAATTCCGCACATACTAGCAATTTCACTATCAGAAAGTTTGCCGCCGGAATCCAGAGTAGCTTTTACCCACAGCCAAGTTTTAAACTGAGTTTGAAGAGTAGCAATAATTGCTAAAGAAAACTCTGCCCGAGATAGCAATTCATCAAGCACCTTAATTGCCGCCACTGCTTGACCTTTTAAAAGAGCTTCTGCCAGTTGAAAACAGTTGGCTGTGGTAGCTGGAACGAGGATTTTAGCAGCTTCTTTGGTAATGCGATCGCCCGCAGCATAAATGGCTAATTTCTCCAGTTCACTAACTCTTCTAGCAGAATCGTTACCAATCGCTACCGCTAGATAACTGACAGCATCTCTGGCAATTGAGAGATTCATCTGTTTAGCAGTAGCAGCGATCGCATTTTCAATTAAATCAGTACGCCAAGGAGGAATGAGAGTAAACTCCTTAAGTTTACCAAACAGCAATAAATGCTTGACTACCTTGAGCCGTTTGTCGATAACAGCAGCAGTGAAAACTAAGTGCGTTGTGGTAGGTAAATGGGGCAAGATTTGCAGTAGTTCTAGCCCCGTCTCCCCAAATTGCTTGAAATCACAATTCTCAACTACGATAAGTTTACTTCCGACACCAAAAGGAACTGAAGCAGCCGCAGAAATAGCTATATCCAGGGAAGAAGCATCAAACCGATGGATGTTGAAATCTCGCCAGAGAGGATGAGTTTGAGTCTTAAACTTTTCAACTTCTCGTTCAATTGCGTAGGTGTCATTCCCAATTAGGATGCTAATCATGCTGCTAACTCCTCCTGTTGTTTGACAGTGACAGTAACCGAGCGGCCTAAAGCTTTAGTAACAATCCGCTGCACGGATTCAAGGTGACTCTGAAACTTGTTCGCGTACTTTCTTTCTACTGCTAACACACATGAATCAGCCGAAAGTTCGGCAATTTGAGCGCGGTTTAATAGGCTACGATTGCCTGGTTTCGCTGCTGCTACTACTTGCGCCCAAGTTGTTTCAAAGTCAGGAGAATCTGCCTCTATTTTTTGAGGGGTTTTATCAAATTTGTCAGGCTGATTAGATTGGGAAGTTGCCGGCAACCGCGTTTCGGGGGCAGCGGGTTTGCTTGACAGCATCAAGTTCAGCAGGCAGACTTCTAACCAGGTAGCAGCATTGGTGCTAGTTCTCAATTGAAATTCTGATTTCTGCAATTGTGCACAAGCCGCATCAATTGTTTCAAAATCCAGATGAAGAGCGATCGATCGCAGTTGTGAGTAGCCTACTGGCCCTGCAATTAAATTCTGGCAGTGGCGCGTTGATTTGACAATGAGCAAATCTCTCATTGCTGCTAGCAAGCTGCTGAGAATAAGTTTAGGGGTTTTGCCGCTGTCAATGAGCGTTCTCGAAGATTGCAGTACGCTTAGGGTATCGCCAGAATGAATGGCTTTGAGAAGGGCGATCGACTCTTGCTCGCTGATACTGCCAGATACTTCTGCAACTTGAGTTAGGGTAATCTCTGAGTTTAGCAGTGAAAGCTGAGAAAGTAATTGCAGGGCATCTCTTAACCCCCCGTCACAGGTGCGAGCGATCGCCCGCATGGCCTCACTTGCGATCGCAATAGATTCAGCAGAGCTAATTTTGTGCAATTGTCCGACAATAGCATCAACTGACAAGGCTCGGAAGTTAAAAGTTTGGCAGCGGGAGATAATTGTCGGCAGGACTTTATGTGCTTCAGTCGTACAGAGAATAAACACCACATGAGCCGGAGGTTCTTCAAGGCATTTGAGGAGAGCATTTTGAGCGCTGGTACTGAGTTGGTGACACTCGTCTAAAATCCAAATGCGGTAACGGCTCATCGCTGGGGCAAAGTTGCTGTGTTGTATTAATTCTCTGGCATCATCCACGCCATTGTGAGAGGCAGCATCGATTTCAGTTACGTCTAAGCTTGAACAGGAGTCAATGGTTTTGCAGCTTGAACATTCCCCGCAAGGAGTGGCGGTTGGCTTTTTGTTATTCAAACAATTGAGTGATTTAGCAAGGATGCGAGCGGTTGAGGTTTTGCCTGTTCCTCTGGGGCCAGTAAACAGGTAAGCTTGAGCAATTTTGTCGGAGGTGATGGCATTGGTCAAGGTTGTTTTGATGGTGTCTTGACCCACTAATTCTTGGAGGCTTTTGGGTCGGTATTTGAGGTGCAGTGGTTGGTACATTTTGAGTCGTTAGAATACTTCTGGTAACTATTCCCCGATAGGGGAGGGGAACGAGTGGGGAGTGGGGAAGAATAAGGGGGATATATAGCAAGTCTAAATCCGTTGTACGATTCATCATTTAGACGTGCTGGATATATGGTTTTTTTAGAGAATTTGGTATTGAAATAAAGCATACGTAACTTGATGCCACGATCCCCCTTAGAACCGAGAGAGGATGGGAGTGTGATGCTCCGCATTTTTGCCAAATAGATTGTATTAGAGATGGAACGTACCTCTTTCTATCATCCCTTTTCCACTTCGTTATCTTGCGATTATGGCACCGAATTTTCCAGGCATGAATCCTTATCTTGAAAATCCTTCTTCGTGGTCAGAGGTTCACTCTTGGCTGATTGTCGAACTAGCACCCTCGCTCAATCCCTTACTCATACCAAAGTATCGAGCGGCTGTAGAAAAACGGGTTTACGATTATGCTCTACTGGTCGGTATTCCCGATGCGTCAGTTTTCCAACAAAACCCTTAAGCTGAGCGAGCTTCTGCGGTAACAACTGGGGTAATAACCAAGCCAATTCGAGTAACATTGCCTCTGACTGAAGAAATTACCGAACGCTATCTGGAGATTCGGGAGGTCAAGACTGGAAAGGTGGTAACGGTGGTAGAAGTTCTCTCTCCTAAGAATAAACGAGTGGGTGAAGGTCGAGAAAAGTACCTCACCAAGCGACAAAAAGTGTTGAACAGGGCTACTCACTTAGTTGAAATCGATCTGCTAAGAATGGGAAACTTTATACCAATGGATGTTTCGATTCGCTCAGACTACCGCATTCTGGTCAGTCGGACTAATCTCCGTCCCGAAGCTGAACTCTACCCGTTTAATGTGCGTGAATCGATTCCCCAATTCTTGTTTCCTTTGCAGCCATTAGAGCAAGAACCTGTTGTGAATTTATCTGAGGTTTTGGGACAACTTTATCAAGAAGCAGCCTTAGACTTGGCAATTGATTACTCACAGCAGCCTGTTCCACCGCGCTCGTGAGAGTGATTATCAATGGGTGATCGTTGACGGAATCGTATGACAGCGATCGCAATCGGGAATGCCTGACTTCTGCCCCGGTGTAGATATCAACTTGATAGATGCGATCGCCGTTCATAGAGTAATTTGTAGAGAGGGCATCCAATTTAGATGCCACTCCCCATATGCACGATTATTCTTGCGGAGCCACAACGTATTCGCACTCTAACGCCTCTGTACCCGAAGCTGGCGTGCCAAAAGGTACAATCAGTAGAGGAGCCGTAGGAGTTGCCATCAGGAACCGCAAATCTGAACTAGAAACAGCTTTAATTGTATCAATCAAATAGCGGATATCGCACTTGAGCCGAAAGTCACAACCCCAGAGTTTGGCATCAACTGTCTCAGTACCAGAACTAAGAGTATTGTTGAGTGAAGCTCGCACCTGTTGCGCCTCTAAATCAAAGTCAAAAATTGCCGTGATATGAGACTTGTCACTATGAGTAGCCAACCTCTCTAAAGCTTTTAAAAAGCTGAGTCTTTCAACTACGATTTGATGACTAAGTTCAGACCGATAAGGAGCAATAATCTGGTCGCATTTCGGGTAATTTCCTTCAAGTAACTGTGCTGTTAGTCGCAAATTATTCCACTCAAACGCCACAAATTTGCTAGGTTGTTCTGCCGAACCGTCATAATAAATCGTAACTTTGTCACTGGCATTTACAGAACGCTCCAATACCCGGAGTACCTTAGCGGGAACAGTAAAATTTACTGTTTGAAAGTTTAAAAACTGAGAATTGCTGCTTTCACTCAATCCGACAATCATAGCTACCCGATGCCCGTCAGTCGTCCACACTCTTAGTTGGTTAAGTCTTCTGTCTGCGTCATGACTCAGTTGAAAGTTAGCTCCCATCAAAATGCGTTTGGTTTCCTCAGAAGTAACAGCAAATAAGCTAGCTTTGAGGACAGCGATTAATACACTAGCAGGAAGTGTTACAAGTTTTTGTTTAACACTAGGGATAGTCGGAAATTCATCCGCAGCTAACCCGCGAATAACGTGCTTGCTATTTGATGAACTTAAAGTCGCACTGACAGAGGGAATATCACTTCCTTTGATAATTTCAAAGGAACTCTTTAAGGTAAGGCGGCCGTTCGGAAATTTCCCCAGAATATCAGCGAGTATAGGTGCGGGGAGGGTGAGTTTTCCGGGTTGATTGACATTGGCATCAAAATTTACTTGCATTCCAAATTCCAAATTGTACCCAGTGAGGTGCAGTTGTTGATTTTCGGCATCAGCCTCAATCAAGATATTGCACAAAATAGGATGACTGGTATTGCTAGGAATGATGCTTTTGAGTGTCTGTATGTAATCGTTGAATTCTCTTAAATCACAGGCAATTTTAACAGTCGATGGGGAAGAGGTCGGAGTTAGAGATGCTGTGATTTCATTATTGAGATGGGTTTCTAGAGTTGGATTTGTTGGGGTATCAGAAGGTGTAGAAGTTCCATTATCTGTAATGTAGTTCGCTTCTACTTCTTCTATTTGTGTTGTTTTGGGTAGGGGAGAAGAAAGCTTAGTTGTTTTTTTGACTGATGGCTTCGTAGTAGGAGTCAAATTAGTGCCTGTTACAGTTGAGGGTTTTTTCTTAGCTGTTCTCTCCACTACTTCCTCTTTAGAAGGTGTTCCAGAAAGTCGAGATTTGGCCATAATAATTAGTCGGGTGTCAAGAATTTGATTGGTCGCTGCGATAGCAGTGAGGAGGGGGAAGGGGAAGGGGAAGGGGAAGGTTAAGAGAAGGAGAGGAAGGAAGGGTCAGGAAAAATCAAGTTTATACCAACTCTTAGATATCTACGAAGAAACCCGGTTTCTGGCATCGTGTGCGTAAGTCCTGAGAGAAGAAGGTTCAACTCAAAAAAGTGAAAACTTATCTTTCCTTCCCCTTCCTCTACAATTGAGCTAATACTCGTTGCACTCTGAATGAATTAGGAGGGACAAATAGTATTCGTTGACGACATCTACTTGTTCCAACATATAAAAGACGGTGGTACTCTTTAAGTTTCTCTTGGCTGCTCATTTCTTTGCCTACCAAAAGTCGAGTTAAAATGTCATTGCTGTCCAAACCAACTTCCTCAAAAGTGCTACCTTGAGAATTGTGAATAGTCAAGGCAAAGCAATTGTCAACTTCGGCAAATACGTCATCTTTAAACCAATAATACTTCCGCCAGAGAAATCCATTACGTTTGGCACTTTTGAGTTTCTCTTTCAATTCAGCTTGGTAGCGCTTACTTTCCGATTCATGCAGCACAAAGATTTGCCGAAATAGACCATCATCAGTCATAATCTTCAACAGCCATACTCGGTAGCCGTAGTGCTGACTTATTTCAACTTGCTGTATGGTAAATTCAGTTGATGTGGCTAAAATCACAGTCTTACCATCAGGAGCGAGAACTGGTTTCTTAGTAATTAACCTTTCTCCAGATATAAATCGGGCAGTTGTTCGACCATAAAGTTGTTCTCGAACAGCCTGATTGTAATAGTTGACTCGCTTGTTTGTCCAGCACAAAATCCGGAAACAATCAGGATTTGAGGCAAATTCTCGCTTGATGGTTTTGATAGCATATTGGATGAGTGCTTCTGGTTTAACTTTGAATGCACCGTTAGATTTGTCTAATGAGTTGTAATTCGGATGTGGCAAAAAGACATCTGTTTTACTCTTGACAAATGAGCGACATTCCGTAATAAAATCAAGGACGGGGCTTTCTCCAGCTTGTCTAACCACTTGAGTTAATACAGCTTTATTGGCAATATTGAAAGCAGGCGAGCGCTTTTCTCCAACAGGATTAAGTTGCGCTGGGTCGCCCATGAGAATTAATTTCCGCTGATTGAAGAGAGTATGTTCAAATCTGCGCTCAATCCAAGACCACAATTGAGTTCCAACCATCGAACATTCATCGAGGAAAATGATATCATAGAGGTGGAGGTAACAACAGCTTGTCTGTTCTAAGACTTTCTCTTGTTCTTTGCGAACCATGCCTAAGCCTAAAAGCTGGTGTATCGTCATAAAATCTACTCCGAAAATGCCTTGAGATGCTGCCATTTTTCTGAGGATACCGACGGCTTTGTTAGTGGGTGCTGTGAGGGCAATGCGCTTGCTTTGAGCTAAGAGTTCTTTGATTATAAGGAAAATAAGTGTGCTTTTTCCCGTGCCTGCATAACCGCAAAGCAAGAAGAATGCGGAAGTGCTGCTTGCAAATGTTCTCAAATTGTTGAGTGCTTGCTGCTGCTGCGGCTTGAGAGTAAAGGGAATTTGTTTAAATTCCTGCGGTCGTTCTAGTAAAGTTTGAATCATTAGTGTACAGTAATGCTAATTCGTTCGCATCCTAATAAGCGCTAGCTTGAGGGGGAGTATGGAGGAACATTCAAATCAAAACTGACTTATAACAATAGTTCCGAAATTCAGAAAAGAATGGCTGTAATGGTTGATTTTTCGTTAGGCGAACTTACCTAAAACTCTGATTATGTCATTGACAAAAAAAGTTATCATAAGTATTGTTTAATCAAAAATAAGCTCTGAAATTTATGATAATTCAGAGCTAGTTTTGCTGCTGTTGTTAGTTGTTAAACAATAATAACTTTGGTTTTCTTAACTCGTTTGATATTCACTGCTGTGCCAATACTATGTCCATCCCAAATGGCTAATCCGTAGTCACAATGCGAACACATTTCGATATCGCGATCGCTATAGTGTCCAGGAATACCAACAACTGGATAACCAGAAGTATTTCTGGGTTTGCCATTGCCGCTAAACAAGGCATAGTAAACCAAAACTTTCTCGTAGTTCTTAGACCGCAAGTATTGCTGAACTAAGCTATCAACTCCAGGCGCATCACCGACTCTGACTTCAAACCCTAGTTCAATGATGCGATTGAGAGATGTATGAGCCTCTGATGGCAATTCCTGGATGGAACGACTGCCAGAAATCATTACTATTTTGTTCATGGTAAAATTCCTCAAATTTTTGGATAGCCAGTAAAAGACTCAAAGATTACTCCTTGAGTCTTTGTGAAGAATGCAATTGCTTCTTACTAACACACCAAGATATAAGCTGAAATCAAGCATTGAATGAAATTGCTTTTTCTGCCTTGACCTTCCCAACGAGAGCCGCGCACACCAACAATGTGATTGCATTGTTCAAGCCAAGCAACTCCACCATATTTTGCGATTGTTTTTAATAATCGTGGATGTTGTTGAAGTTTCGCAACAATAATTTCTGTCATTATTGTCATATCTTGTTGCAAATGTCCAAATTTGTGATTTTGATAAGCAGCTTCAGCATCACGGAAAACCTTGCCATTGAACTCAACTGGGTAGTGATTCTTGAGGTTTCCTTTTCTAAAAGCTAACTCTGTGGGATTAGTTAATGCTGCCCCAATTCCGATGCTGCATCCAGACCAAATATTGATTTCTTTCATCTTTTTCATCTTCTAACTTTTAGCTCGTCAGCACTTTTAATTGAAGTGGTGTAGTAAACCCTGACTTTCTCGGATTGCTCCTTGTTGTTGGTATTTATAAGTAGAGAAAATCAACATTTTTCGCCGCTAGGCGATTTATCTTCCGGATTTGTAACAGAGTTTTTAATCGCATTTACATTGGTTACAGAATAGCCAACTTTCTTCCCAATTCCCATCATTTTGGCATCTTTTCTAAATCAAGTTCAGCCACTTCCCGCAGAGCTTCTAAGCGCTTCTTTAAAGTTTTATGTCGGGGAGTTTCTACAACATACTCGTATTTAGAACCTGTATGTTGAAGTTCTGGAATTTGGCAATCAATTAGGTAGCTAAGGCGACCAACTAGCTTTTTAATAACTATTAGCCAAGCCTTAGCTAACGCTTTAGTACGGAAACCAATCCAAGCTTTAAAGTAAGAGCCATCTTCGCTAACTTGGTAAGCAACATTGGGCGATAATTTAATAAGAGTTGGGATATGAGTAATGCCTAAACTTTTGAGTTCAGTCAAGCTGTAGCTTTGAATTTCTCCACTGTCCCATTGAATTTGAAATGGGCGTAGTGCCTGAATATTCAAACTAATGACTATTCCCCTTTGTTCCACTTGATTTCGGCGTTGTTCGAGGCAATCGCCCTCTCGAAAACCACTCCATCCATGTTTCTTAGCTAAATGTTTAAGGCAATATTCCCAGGCTTCTTCCCAAGCAATATCAAAGTCGAGAATGTGATAACTTTCTGTACTCAATTGTTTAGTCAATTTCTCTTTGATTTGCTGCTTTTGAATTGGTAGGACAATTTCTAAGAAATTGTCGGGGACTTCAAAAAATAAATGGGTCTTAGCCCTAATTTTTAGGTCATTGAAAGACAAAAAGCGACTGGCTTCTAATTGTTCGGGTGTAAAAACATCTATGGCACAACTTGTCGGGTAGCCAGGGAACAAGTTGATGGGAAAGAGATAATAGTGGTCAAGAGTAAATATGAGAATGTGATGTTCAGTGAGCGATTCTACTTGGAAAGTAGTGGTGTTACTGAATTGTAGTTGTTGCGAATTAGCTAGTACAATTGTTGTGCAAGCGGGAAGTTCTCCAGTAGTTTTTTGAGGAATAAACAGAGGCACAAGGGATATTTTAAGCACCCGAATTTCATCTAAGGTATAATTCCAGGAAAAACTATCTTCGTTGTTACTAGCATCCCAAGTAATTATTACAGGTCTATCGGTTTGATGGAGGGCTGTTATCGTGCCGTAATGGTTGCCAGATTTGACGATATCGCCTACTTTAAAGGGAAGTTGAGCGAAAGGAGGCGGAGTGAGAAAAGGAAAAATTACCGCTACCACTTCTTTGACTTCACTGGGGGGAGCGTTGTCAGGTTTAGAGCAAGTATTTGAGAAGCCAATTAAAGTCGTGTTAGAGTCCATAACCTTTGAGAAGCTAATTGTTTTCAACTTCTCCCGTTAGGGGATATCTTCTCGCGCTTGATCCCTTAACTTTTTGTGGTTTAATATCAAATCCGAACGAGTTTGTGCTTTATTTCGGCTTAAATTTTTTTGAAGTCTTGCTAAGTACCTCCCCTGTTGTCTAATAAAGATTGCCAGAAGTGGATTGACCGACAATTGGCATATTCTGCAATAGAAAAAGCGTTTGGGAATCAATAAATGCAGAAGTTCCTCAACGCCTTACCGCTTGTGAAAACCTAGGTAAACCTGGGTAAGCTCTACGGTATAAGCTTTAAACGTTCTTCCTTAGCGCTTACGCTTCCTCAATATCGAGGTTGACCAAGAAACTCCAGTTAGAAACACTATAATAATTACAACGACGTAATATTACAGCGGAACGTTTGATCTTTCTATTCAGTTGATTCCACTCGCTCCAAACGTGCTTTTCCGGGTTCACCTTAGAATAGGCGGTTAAGGAGCGAGGCATTCTTTCACTTAATTTCATAGCTCGGCGAGCAATCACCAGCGCAGCCGATTCGTCACTGGCCAAGCCATACATTCTCAGATATTTTACCAAGCCTATAATACTTGAATAAGCCGGGTTGACTGTAATTAACTCAATTCCGCGATTTGACAAAATAGAACTGAGTTGCTTGTAAAATTCGCTGTATGCCCAACTCGACAACATCCGGGCATACTTTCTACCTTTCTCCCCTAAAGATTCCTTTTTTGTTGAGAAATCAAGTTCTTCACAAACTACGGGACATTCAAATTCCGCAGCCTTTGCTGCTAGTTGCAGGCAAGCATTAACGATCTGAGCCTGTTGTTTGCCATTCGGTAAGCCCATCTGCAATGGAATCTGCCCTTTGGCTTTGAGGTTCCCTTCAGAATCAGTATAAGCCCACCCAATAGAACCGGGATTCATATCGATACCGATACAACCGTACATCCTATTTCTAGAAACTTGATTCACAGGATTTGGGGTAAACTGCACGGCAATAACCCATTTTCCGTTCTTGCGGTAGAAATGCCAGGTATACGCCCCGCATTTTGGCAGTCTGTTTATATTCCGATTAAAATCACCAACCTCGGAGGATACAGTTTTCCCGAATCGCGACTCTAAGCATTTGGGGACTCTGAAAGTTATTTTTTTTCCATTCCACTGAGAGACTTGATTGCCAAAAGATTCGTCTTTGGAGCCGACGACGAAAATATCACCGTGAGGGACGAAGACTTTGACAGGTTTGAGTCTTAAGTGTTCGAGCTTGTTCGTCAACAAAGTCAGTCTGCGCTTTTTGTTGTGTATTTGAAAGCGTAAGTTTTGCCAATTAGTAGATTTGTGTTGAACTGAACAGGCTATGGGGAAATTGCAGCCCGTCTTTGAATTCTGCCATTTTTTCTTAGCATAAAACTTACGAGCCAATACCAGCTTACGCTCAGCTTTTTTAATCCACGCGCCAATGGATTTAATCTTTCCTTCAAGAGTTTTTACGTGTAAAATTATATGCTCTTTAGCACCGTCTACACGACCTTTGGCAGCGCTGATTACGCCATTTGCGTGGCGCTTATTGATGCCGTAGGTTTGCTGTAGGTGCGTGTTCCAGTCGGATTTCTTGAAGTCTGTATTCAAGAGTAAGTGGTTGACTGTTTCAATACTTGCAGCCCTGAAAATTGGGGAGTAAGCTTCTAGAAACATCTCGAAATCTGTAAATCCAAGTTCGTTGAGTTCATCTGCTGGCGTGGGCAGGCCTTTGCAGTACGTTATGGTAGCCATTGATTCGACCTCTCAATGTGGTTGTATCTTAGTATATTAATAGCTTCGCGCAGGATTTGCAAGCTTTTTAAAGAGTTTCTTTTACTTCTGGAACGTCGCTGGCGGAGTCTTCTCCAAAGGTTGCGATTTTTCGATCGAAATCACCAACGCCAATTAACTTGGGTAGTCAACTTGCTGAGAATTTAGCAACTAAAATCTAGGTAAATCTAGGTAAATTGTCAACGCCTTACCCCTGTTAGCCATCACAGGTTTGATTTGGTTTCACTTCCACCAACCCGACAACGACAAACCCAAACTAGCCAAGCGCCCCAGCGAAACGGCATCCCTCCGCTGCTCCGTTATAGATGGTTCGGTGTACGATGGCGATACTTTTCGGGTTAAGTGTGACAATCGCGAACAAAAGATCCGACTGTGCGGCATCGACGCGCCCGAAGCCAAGCAACCGCTGGGTATCGAATCGCGAGATTACTTGCGTTCCCTAATTGCCAAAGCCAAAAGTCAGGTCATAGTTGTGGAGATGGATCGCGATCGCTACGGTCGCACCGTCGCCGAAGTGCTATTCGATACAGCGGAGGGAGAACAATCGGTGCAGGAGGAAATGCTCAAAGCGGGTAAGTAGGTGTGCAGAATTAATTACACAATATTTCTACTGAAACCCTTGCCTAGCAAGGAGTCTTTATGTAATTAATTTTGTGTGGTTACTTATGGCTTACCATTACAAACAGTACAGCGGCAACTGCCACAATGCTGATGTATTCGATACCGCAGAGGAGATGGGGCGATCGCAAAAGCTGGGAGTGTGGCGGCTTCAGGGTGGCGGTCAGCGTCCTTGGGATTATCGCAAGCAAAATCAGAGGTGATGTACGCCAAGCAGCGGTATATACCAAGGTTGTTGGGAGCGATCTAACAGGGCAGGAAGTGCGGCGGCTTTCCAATGGTGATAAACGACTGTAAAATTATCCTCAACCAAAGCGTTAATTGGGGTTGCGGAATTGTTTTTTTGCCCAGTCTAACAGTTCGTCATAGGTTGAATAAGCGCACAGTATCCGCGATGTATCGCCTTTTTTCCTTACCGCAATCACTTTGCCGTTTCTATCTTCATAACCAGGCTTCCCGGTCATTTCTTCTAACTCTAGATCGAAGAATTTAAGCGCTTGAATGAATTGAGAAATCTTATTATCTTCCATTCGTCGATTGCTCTTTAATTGAACAGGAAAGATGGGTTTCTTGGACTGCTGGCTACCAAGGAATTTCCGAATCGAAAAGTTCCAATTTTTGGGATCGCAATTAACTCGGTTCCTCCTCAGCCCCCGGAATTCTCCAAGGGTCAATGCCGTTTTCTCGAAGCAGTAGCTCGTAGTAGTCGCGTTCGATTCTGGCTTCATTGTCAACCCAAAACGCTTCTCTGATATCGCGTTCTAGCTGCTGGACTCGCTGGCTGAGCAATTCGTTTCGTTCAGTCTCGGTGCGAGTAACGCCGAAAGCTTCGTCAAACCGCCGTTCGAGAGATTCGGTAATAAGTCCCATGCTCATAGTTAAAGCAGCTTTGTTCCCCCGGTGAGCTTGCCACAGCCAGTAAGCGCTGGCAATTTCTGGAGGGACGGACAGAAACCGACTTTGCCCCCGACTACCGGGTTCAGACTCGATTTCGATTTCTTCGCGCTCAACAATCGTACTCATGTAACCTTCACCCAGCAAGCTTTCGCCGGCGTTTGAGCGTAAAAATCGGACACGTTGCGCCGTTTGAGAGCCCGCTGCTTCGGCGACTTGGGTTTGGCTCATCCGATACGAGCCGTCTGGCAGCATAAAACCATCGACTGTTAAGGAACCTATTTGTACCAAGGCTCTGACGGCTCTAGTGGATTCGGTCATAGTTTGCTCCCCTGTTATACCTTTAATATTCCGTTTCTTGATTGTTGTCGCAAACGAACCGTACTGCACCACAGCTTGGCGAACACCACCACTACGGAGTTTTCAGCATTCATTACATGATATTATCGTGTAAACTCAAGCGATTCTATCTCTATAAGATACCATAACATATATGGTAAACGAGGTAGTTTATGTTTGCACTAAAAAGACGTTCTATAGATAAATTTGTAAAACCTGTGAAAGCACGAGAGTTTTGTAGGCAGTGGTTTGATGCCGATGCCCAGATGGAAGCTACGAGGGGCTATAGAGCCGAGTGCGTTCGCTTGTTGAGTCGCATCCTGGCGGTGCAAACAGAGACTATTTCGAGTAAATGGGGAAGCGGCATTGATTTCGAGAAAATGCCCGAACAGTACGAAAGAACGCTAGCTTATGCCAATTCTCTCCGTTCCATCCTCGACGCGGCAGGCAATAATCCCGAACTCTCCAGCATCATTGCCGATCGCCTCAAATCATCGCGCTAGCAAATCACCCGAAATTAATACCATATATTATACGGTAAACTTCTTGACAGCCCTAATCGCAGGTTTTAGGGTGGGAGTGACGCCCCGGCGCAGTGCTGCAAACACAGATGCCGGGACTTCTCCCATTCGCTGATAAGACCCAGCTATCAAGGAGCAATTTTATGTTCGCAGATTACGGGCAGCCATCACAAGCCGCCCAGCCCAGCTTTGTAGAAATACCCAACCCCCGCGTTACCGCGACCATCGGACGCATCGAAGTAACCGATGTTCGTTCTGAAACCGTCACCGGTCGCCTGCTAAATGACCAAGATAATTTGATAGAGGAAGACGGACAGCCAGTTTACATCTGCGTTCGGAAACACGAGATTTTGTGTTCCACCGAACGAGCCGACGTGATGAGTTGGTGGGAACTGGGGGAACAAGCGATTACGGGACAAGCAACGCCTCGAAAATATTCCCTCGAATCCTTGATTAATCGCTTGGATGGACTCAACTTGGATGAACTCTACGCTTTGCGAACCTTCGTTTGTTTGGAGAGCGACCCGTTTCAAGCGTATTCGGGTAACGTCAACAGCGACTTATCCCACTTGCAGGCTTGGTTCCCGACAGTACGAGTTCTTGATCGTGTCGAACAAAACCAACTAGCAAGTGCACTGTGCTGGCGAATATCAAGCGAATCCAACGCACCGACAGCGCCTACACCGGGTGACGGGAGGCACGATTAATTATTGAGTTGATAGAAGATGCCATCTAAGATTTCTCTTTGATTCCAGTTAGTGGGTTGGGGTTTTTTATGGGGAAATGATGCAATCTATAACTAATCACGCCAAGAAAGAATATCTGGAACATCTTCCATGCGACTAATCCCCTAGAACTATTAGAAGGCTCGAATTATGACAACAAACTTTGGTATTGGGTTGGCAACGCCACCAAGTTTTAGGCCACAAGTGGTTTATTCGCAAAATCTAAATTTTGTGCCGAGTTCAGACGATACTTTACCGTCGGTCATTCCTGGTCTGAACAGTTTGCCAGTTCAATCTGATGGCTATGAACGGGTAAGGGTAATGGTTTTTGGATCGAGTTACGGGGTAACATACACGATTCGCTGGCTTTATGGGCTACAGTTCGCTCACATCAGCGAGTGGAGTTTCCTTATGCCTGCTCCAAGTGAGGGTGAATTTATGAGCATTGTTACTAAGCGAATCCCATTGAATCCAACTAACTAATTGGCATAAAACTTGGTAACAGTTTGGTAATAAATTGGTAACAATTTTGTAGCGACGCTGGCGATAGTTTCATCTGTATCTAAAGCGCTCGCTAGTTTTTTCTATCAGACACCAGTGAGGAATGAGTATGACCAACGGCAACGGGTCTAACGGTGACACCCCTAACGGTGATACGCCCCAGCCAGATCCAATACAAAAGTTAACAGAATATGTCGAATCTGTGGAAATTTCTCTGGAAATCCAGGAAGATAAAACAGATGCCATTGAAGATCAGGTGGCAAATCTGACTGAGCAGATAACCGAGTTGAAACAACAAGTGAAAGACGTATATGGAGATGAAGAAGACTGGGAACGTATGTCAAAGACTTGACGGGCTTATCACACGCCGTCAGGCTAAAAACAGATTCCAGCAATCTAAGCTGGAGCGAACCAAGCGCTTGCGAGATGAAGCTGCCTTGACCCGACCTTTTAGAAAGTCTCCCCTGCTAGACTTCGTTGATGATTTGGTACACCGTCCGCCGAACCAAGAACAGATGCGCCAGCTCAAAGAACTACTTCTAGAAGAACAGAAGGCGATCGCTCAACTCATTGCCCTAATTGACCAGCATCTAGAGTAGCTATCTGCCGTGCACGAAAGAGCCCAGCGATACCCCTTGCTGGGCGAATTTTGTTGTTTGTGGATGCTGGGAGATTGCGTCCGGGAAGCCTTGATTTCGTTTGACTTGCTGAGTGGAGATTAGCTCCGAATTGGGTGAATGCTGCAAATATTGAAATATCTCAAACAACCTTTTGAGATAGTTAAAAATATGAAATTGTGAAGGTAACAGGTAAGAAAAGCCACCCTTGGTACGGCAGGATATTACAAGCAATTTTCATAAAATAGAGCCAAACGCAGGGTGATGGTGAAACGGGATTGCTTGTTTCAATTCGCAGGCAGTAACAGCATTTTGATGGGATAATTAGATTGTCGTTTAGTTTTGCAGCGGGCGACTCATCCCCCAATCTGGGGGTTTTCTATTTCGATGTTACTGGCTTGGTGAGCTAGTTGTGTGGTTTGCAAATACTACCCATTGGGTTATATTTTGAATGTGCTGTTTTGATATTACGCTATCAAATATGGAACTAACAAAATACAGTTGGTGGGGCGAATCCAACGAGCCACCAGAACATCTGAAAACTAAAAAGCAACTGGGTGAATTAGGACTATCGCCTCTGAAACCTTCAGGCATCATCGAAACGCGGAAATACGATGTGTTCCTTTACGATTCCACTAATCCTGAATGTTGCCGACCCAAAAGAAAACCCACTCCCAAACAATTGGAAACCCTGGCCGCTAACCGCCTCAAAGCTAAAATCAAACGGGATTATCAAGAGTGGTATCGAGAAGTAGGTTTCATAGAAAAAGATAGGGTGAATGCTGTTCTTTGGGCAAGAGAACAATTAAGCAAGAACGATTGGCTGATTCTGGATACTGAAACTACGGGGATCGTGCGTGCTGAGATTGTAGAGATAGCAATTATCAATCATCTCGGTGAAATGTTGCTGAATACGCTCATCAAACCCTCTATTCCGATACCTCCAGAAGTAACAGATATTCACGGCATTAGCGATGCAATGGTAGCCGATGCTCCGAGTTTCCCTGAAGTCTATCCCCGCATTGTTGAAGTCCTTAAAGATAAACGAGTATTAATCTACAATTCTGCTTTCGATATCAAGATTCTAAATTACTGCTGTCGGCTTCACAGTTTGCCCATTTTGAAGTTGACAAAGCGCTCCAACTGCCTGATGGAATGGGCGGCACAGTGGAGGGGATATTGGAGCTACTATTACGAAGATTATAAGTATTTCCCCCTGCCTGGTGGAGGACACCGAGCGTTAGGAGATTGCATAGCAGCCCTCCAATTAATTAAGAAGATGGCGGCGGATTCGGATCGAATCAATCGCCCCGTCCCCATTCCTCAGAAAAATTAATGATATCCCAATCCACCGCATCATCGGGGAACAGCGACAACTGCCCCGGCGATACGTTAGACTGACCCCGATTATGATACGAAAGGTGACACGCGGTACACAGGGCGATTAAGTTTTCAGGGCGGTTGTCCTCTGGTATCCGATTGCGATGATGCACCGCTAAAGTTAAAGCACACCGTTCAGATTTGGTTAACCCGCTTGGTTTACCCGGTCGGAGGCATTGTTGATGGCACTTAGTACAGCGCCACCCCGCATTTTCCTTGATTGATAGCGCAATCTCTTGCCAATTGTCGGGATACCTCTTGGGTTTAGGCATAGTTTATTTCTCCACCAATATGGCGATCGCAACTGATAACTTGAAATTTAAACTATGTTGTCAAACGGTAGATTAACCTTGGGGCGTTGTTTTATGCTGCTGACTTGATTTCTTTCGTTTCAGCCATCCTCCTACACCCAAGGCTATAGCTGAACCAAAGATTGTGGTCGGTTCGGGCACAGGCTCGGCAACGTCGGCGGTTTCAATTACTAGACTGGAACGACCAAGAGCATCAGTACCTCCCAGAGTGACCCCACCAACGTTCAAGAGACTGATGGCAAACCCAGCAAAAGTATCGCGGTTGCTAACTCGCTGATTAACAAACTGAGTTACGTCAAAGTTAAGAGTATCACCCGGAGATGAGGATGAGATATCTACAGAAGTTAACAATACTTCATCCCCCAAAAGATCTGATGCTTCGGCTGTTCCGTTTCCTAAATAGCCAAAGATGCCCAGAGTACCAGGACGGCCTCCTTGGAAACTGGAGATCTTATCCTGAAAGATAGCACTACGAATAATTGTGTTAGGAGCAAGAAAAAAGTTGCTAATATTAAATTCAGCTAACCTTGTTGTTACACTACCCGGCCCGTATGACACGTGCTCATCCCCAGGGATAAGCCTAACGTCCTCATACACACCCATCTGATACATACTTGCAGTGGCTCCAAATTGGATAGTAGGTGTCAAGGTAAATGTAGCTGCTTTAGCTTCTTCGCTTGTTCCCAGAACACAACCTAGAGCGGTGCAAACAGAGGCAACGGCAACTTGGCGGTAGAGGTTGTTCATAACAACTACATTTCCTTTTATACTAAACAACTTGACTGGAAAGCCCATTCAGTAATCAAGCTACCTAAATACTAGCTAGCTTACTTAAAAAATCATAATTCTTTATTCAACTTATTCAATCTTAACCACAAAGTTAAGTCCATGCTCTAAAAAGCAAGTAACGATCGCCATTATCAAAACAGAACCATAGCCTCACACCGAATCATCCATCCATCCGCACTCCGAACAATCCCAATGAACAGGCGGCGTTTCATATTGGGGGAACGGGAGCTCACAGTGGGGACACCGACCAGTAAATAGTGGGTGCGTGTCCAGGAGGTCTAACTGTTGTTCTGGTGTCCACCGTTGCCTTGGTTGCAAGATTAGTTCGCCGTTGTAGTAGCTTGCACCTTCGGGTTCCCACAATTCCTCTGATGCGGTGTTAGGGTCTGCTCGAAAGTCAATGCAAGTCTCCGTGTTAGGGCCTGTGGGATGCACGGCACAGACGAGGTGTGGGTTGCGGGCAAAGAGGAGACAGCGATGGCACTCATGGATTTTGGGCATGGCGGGGGTGTGGAGGTTTTGGTCTGGGTTTAGTTTCCCAAAAATTGGGGTGTTGGTGGCGATCGGCAACAAGTTTGGTAATAGATTGGTTATGGTGACAATAGAACTTGCTAAGCCGGACACTTCCCTTATTTCCGAATATATTAACCGTGGATAAAAACTTGAAAACTTTGTCTGTTTTCCTACCGATTCTAGCACTGGGCATTGTTGTCACACCTGCACGCTCCGGCAGAATTGAGGGAGCATCTGTTTCCTGTTGGTTGCTTCGCCAAGACCTGATAGAACTTAAACAAACCTGCATCTATGAGTCAGTTTCTTGGGCTGGAGGCGGAGGAAGGACTTTGCGGTGGGAAGATGGCGTACAAACAAAAATGACGTGGGGATTACAAGGGCGCGGAGAAACACCTTGTGCCGAGGATAGCATGAGCATAGATGGTGTCTGCGGTGTGGTATATTTCCGCCATCCCACCACCTTACAGCGGATTTCTGAAGAAGAGAGCTACAAGCGCGCCATAAACCGCCAACTGGCCGTGACCTGTGTCCAAGTACAAGATAAATCAATCTGCTGGCTATTTAGATGAAATTAATCACAAATAGAGAGGTTTGAGTGTTAAAGTTACATTCGCCGAAGTACCAAAAATAGCTGAAATCTCAATAGCAGCAGCTTTCATTCTTATTGTCGGGCAGCAATTAATAATAAATGCTGTACCAGTTTCAACCTTGCTTACTCCTATTTTTTTTAAGAGATGCTTTTTTACCTGATGTTTTTTGAGGGCGATTGGGTTCTCTAACAACATATTTTAAAATAAAATCATCAGGCTTTACTAACGCCGAGTCTGCAATGTTCAGGCGACGGAATTGCGACCAATGTTCATTTAATAGCTTCAAAGCTTGGTGGCGATTTAAGGCGGAGATCGCACCCATAACTTGACGCAAACTCGACTGCAATAACTCAAGATTAGGGTCTGCCTCAGAAAATTGACTCACCATTGAAATTCCTGTTGCCAAATAAGGTGAATCCGGGGATATCTTTTTCGCTCTTAACCCCTGACGAACCACATTTAGCCACACCGGATAAAGTTCTAACCAATTAGCGAGTTGCAATTCGTTTAATGCCATTTCTTCCATTCCCAACGCTCCCCAAGTGCAAAGCGATGTTTCAGCTAAATTAGCATTCCGATTTTTAACCGCTAACTCCCATAATTTTCGAGCATGATCCTTAAACCGAACTGCTAAAAAATCATAAGCTTCCTCCACTTTATCAGTAGCCGTAACCTTATAAACCGTCTCACCGCGTGGTAGCTTATCGCCCCGATAAGATAGCCAATTGTGAGAACCGCACAAGTGAACTTCCCGATCTACAACAACTTCCTTCGCATGAGAATTTCCCAGCCAAAATACCTGCACTGCTGACAAACCTTCCCGCGTTTTAATTTCTCTTAGCTTTTGCTCAACCTGTGGCGGTATGGGTCTGGTTTCATTCTCTTGTCTCCGAGAAATACCGTGACCAATTAAAACCCATACTCCCCTATTAGCTAAATTTTGGAGTAATTGGATAAACTCATTATCTACTACTTCCTGGCTTACCCAAGGAGAATAAATTAAGACTTGATGATTCCCTCCTCTCAAAGTTTCTAAAAAAGATTGCCGAATTTGAATGTCTCGCAGTAAAATTACCTGGTCTTTTTCCTGACTTCCCTTCGGCGGAACTTGTTTCCCAGTTTCCCTCAATTCTTTAACAGTTTCAATTGCCTGCTGTTCAATCTTCTTAATTCTGTTTTCAACTTCTTTATTTCGTTGATTGAGGAGCTGTTCACGCTCCGCAGCAATCGTTTCATCACTCAAATATAACAAAGTTTGTAAAGAAACTTTTCCTTCACTTTGGAAAATGTCAAGTAAATCAGAGGCATAGTGTAAAATTTGTTTTCCTCGTCTCACTTGCAACTTAATGGCATCTTCAAGCGCATCAAAAATAACAAAAATTGAAACAGATTGCCAGATAGTTTGGCTCTCCTTGGTGAAAAAAGCAGCAGTAATGATTTTCCCATCTTCAGGAACGTGCAAGCCTAAACCAGAACCCTGAATAATTCGTTGGAGTTCCTCAAGTCCTAACTCAGACATTTCTTGACACCGATTTTCCAGGGTGATAAAATCACCAAATTTGGGTAGGTCAATTTCTACTGCCTCTACAGGGGAAAATACAAAAAATAGATTTCCTTGCAAGGGGTCAGCGAGCGCATAAATCTGCTTTGTTTGTGGTGGTTGCGGCACAGAACCTTCCAGATAAAATTGCCGACCTTGAGGGGTTAGAATAATTTTGGCATCCGATGTCCAAGCTAAAGTTTCTAAACTCCGCAGAGTCTTAGCAGTATTTTGCACAAATACGGGATCAAGACCTAATGCTGCTGCTAATTCATTTTCAGTGGGTATCAATTCACTCTCCATACCAGCGCGGAGAATAAATTCTTCCAGAATGTTAAATTTGCGAGGTTCGCTAATAGTAACTTCTACTGATATTTGCTCTAAAGGATAGCGGAATTGACGACCAGCCAGCACTGATATGCCAGCCGGACTTTGCTTTTCTATTTGTTGAACAAAATCCTGTAATTGGGGGTCAATTGGTTTAGGAGAGGATACTAGAAACATCAATCAGTCCTCCATTTCGGCGTACAATATTTGCTACTTCTGAATACATACTTCCAACTTTACCTTTGTGCTGTGTAAAAAGTGAATGGCATCCCACAACTACCAGCAATTCTTGAGCGCGGGAAAAGGCGACGTTTACCCGTTCTGGCTTTTTAGCAAAACCAATATCTCCATTAGGGTTGTTCCTCACCATGCTGACAATAACAATCTGCCGTTCCATACCCTGAAATCTGTCAACAGTCCCCGTT
The DNA here is from genome assembly GCF_036702355.1 of Microcoleus sp. D3_18_C4. Lineage (NCBI taxonomy): Bacteria > Bacillati > Cyanobacteriota > Cyanophyceae > Oscillatoriales > Microcoleaceae > Microcoleus > Microcoleus sp. D3_18_C4. The sequence continues at coordinate 37,636 of NZ_JAUBTF010000004.1, read as the reverse complement.
CTAATTGAAAGTGAAGGAAATTGGCGGTCACTAAGCATTTCTTCAATTCGCCTCAATTGAGCACCATAAAAAGTAATGATACCAATTTCTTTTTTGGGTTGTCCTTCGGCAACTTTTAGGCTCCAAACATCCTCCATTTGCTCGCAGAGAATGTCAATCGCATCGATTTCCTTAAGATTATACCTTGACGTTCCATCGACCTGCTCTTCAAAACTATGTTCTTGCGGCATTTTTACCCAGAGCAGGTGATGTTGTTCTCGGATGATGTCGCCAGCTAAATTGTGCGCCCGTTCCTTCTCAGGCTGAATAATGCCACAACGCAGACTATGGTCGTAAAATTGATTAATCGCTCCCATAATGTAGGGGTGCATCCGATACTGAATAGTCAGCCGTCGCTTGATGCTTTCTGGTGCAGCTTCAAATTGTTTCTTAAAGAGAGATTCTTCCAGAAAGCTAATATCATCCGGTTCGCTTCCCATTTCTGTTGCGATTTCCTCTAAACTCTTTTCATGTAGCATAGGAGGTAATTGGCGGTAATCGCCAATCAATACTAATTTTTTACCTTTGAGTGCAGGTATCAGAATTTCTGGAGGCGTGCATTTACTCACTTCGTCAATGATGACTACATCGAAATTAGTAAATTCTTTGAAACCGTAACCAGCTACTTGGCTGCAAGTAATACCGATGACGTTGGCATTGTCGATGTAAACTTGCCTCAATTCACTCTGATCTTGTTCGGAGGGGTTACGGAGTTTGGCTATCCAATCATGAGTTAGGTTCTCATAGCCTTTGAGCTGCGATTCTTCTTGAGTTAGTTCTTGATGCCAAGCATCGAATTGCGTTTTTACTATGCGTAAGAAGTTCAAATCAAATAATCCGTTGACAGAAATTGGCGGTTTAAGGCGATCGGGGATACTTTGCCATGCTGACTCCCACCATTTTCGTTCAGAATTTAAAGTTGGTGGTAGTTGTTGGGATTGTTGCAGTTGAACTTCCATTTGCTCAAGTTGGTTTTGACATTCTCGAAGCTGATTTAAGGCTTTACTAACCGCCTGTTGTAAGCTTGCTTGAATGCTTGTGAGAGTCTCTTTTGTTTCTTGTACTCCTAATAATGGATCGAGTGAAGAAATTAATTGTTCAAGCTGACTGATCTGATTTTCCCACAACAGGGCTATATTCGAGTTAGACCACTGAGTTACATTGCGTAAGCTATTATGGGGAATTGCTGGCAATTTGAGGAACTCATTCAATAACTGTTTATATCTTTCTAATTTAGCTTCTGATTCACGCTCAAGAGCCTCTAATCCCTTTTTAGCAGTTCTTATTGCCTGTTGTTGTTGGGCTGCCTCTTGCTGAGGTTTTTTAAGCTGTTGTTTAAAATTTTGAAGTTGTTTTTCAGTTTCCGGTTGCTGCTGCTCCAGCCATTGAGATACACTGACAGTAATGCCATCAATCAGCTCGGCTGCAATAGTATTTAATTCCACATCAAAGTTAGAAACTTGGACTTCACTTGGTTTGGCAATTAAATTAGCAATTTTCGAGCGACACCTATCCAGGTTAGAACGCCAAGGCTGAGGTTTTGCAGGGACACTAGCCAGCAACTCAGGGGGTAATTTAATCAGGTTATCTGTAAATTTTCGGTTCTCTTTGACACATTTTTTTAATTCCTCATACACGCTCTCATAAGCTGTAGATTCCCAGTTTTTTAAGGCTTTTAAAACAGAGTTTTTTCGGTTGTGTTCTAATTCCTGTTGTTGGTTCAGCCAGTTTCGCGCACTAACAGCAATACCGCTGATAACTTCTTTGGCTACAACGTCCAGTGGAGGCTCAACAAGAGAATTTTGCTTGGCTTCACTTTTGCTTAAATTAGCAAGTTTTGACTTGCACCTATCAAGATGCGATCGCCAAGGCGCAGGATTAGCGTTTACAAATGACACCACATCGAGCGGTAGTTGAATCAGATTATCTGTAAAGGCTCGATTAGTTTCTACACATTGCTTCATCGCTACATAAATGCTATCATAAGCGGTGGATTTCCACTGGTCTATTTTAGTTCTGAGTGCAACAATTCTTGATTGTCGGTTTTCCCAACTATTGAGGCTTTGTTGTAGGTTTTTCTGGTTGGTAAGACTTTGCTGATAGTTTGTTTCCAAAAGTTGAACGGCGGCTGACTTCTCACGGAACACTTGTGCAGCTTGATCGGCTTCTCTAAGGGATGACATCGCATCTCGGAAATGAGACAATGACATTTGAATTTGTGGAAGACCTTGATTCTTTAACCAAGCCGCTAAACGAAAATGATTAAGCCGTAAATCGTGAGGAATTTGAAGATTCATTTTTGCAGCGAGAGTAACCGCTCTTTCAACTTTTACCTTGAAGCTTTCTTCAGAAAGATACCCCAATGTAAGGTCTTTGGTACTGTCGCAGAGTTTTAGAGCTGCTGTCAATAAATTACTGACTGCTACATCTTCCCACTTAATTGAAGAGTGAGATATTAGCAATTCCAAACCAGGAAGGAGATATTCAACAATTTCGCGCTGTTTAGCTTCCGCTTTTTGATAGACACCTTCCTGCGTTCTACAGGTTTCCTCTAGCTCTACCTTATACCATCGCAACTCCTCTTGAATTTCTTGTAAGTTTTCCTCTTCTCGCAAATAACCATAAAATTGCTCCGAGCTTACTAATAATTCCCTGAAAAATTTTATATTTTCTCGCTGTTTTACTAAGCGCTGCTCGCAATCATCAGCCGTGTTTCTCAACCAATTACCAATCACTTTATCTTCCAGGAATGGCAACCCTTCCTCTTCAACTCGCTCGGCACGACCTTTTCGCAAAGCGCGGATAACAGGACTATGAATTAAGCGACTCAACGCATTATCAACAGCTAAATTCGCTTGAGAAGCAATTAAAGTCCTCCCACCCCGCAGCGCAACTTGATAGGAAATTTCAGCGATGACTGTTGTTTTTCCTGTTCCTGGTGGCCCTTGGATTAGCACTAAATCGGGTGCAGATAACACAGCTTCTACTGCTGCAACTTGGTCATCATTTGCCCCAGATAGTAATAAATCCTCTGGCTTCAGTTTAACAGTTGTTTGCAAGGGCCTTGCCTTAGAAGCATCAAAGAAAAATTCTCCTACATAGGGATTTTGAGCTATTCCCATTTGCAAATCATCTAAAGCTTTTTTCTGTCGCTTAATTTGAGTTAAATCTCCGGCCGCCTCGAAAGATAAAAAGCCTTTTTGTGGCAATAGATAGCGCCCTTCTCCTATTTTTTCTACTAACTGAGAATCAAGCCTAACTCGGATAAATCCTTTTTTTCTATCAATTTCTTCAATAGCTCCTAATAGAATTGCATTCCACCTTGCAGGCTGAATGGCAGATTCCTGCTTTGACGTGTTATCATCTTTTGTGTTATCATCTTTCTCACGGTTCTCTTCAACTCGAACTACAAGTTTTACATCCTCATTTCTAGCCTTAGCTGCTCTTGCCCAAAAGTCATCTTGTTTGAGATCGATGCCTGATGATTTGTCGAGTTGCGCTAAAGAGGCAGTTATCTCAAAAGTGATTTTGCGGGTAGCAGAGCCGTAGTTATGACCCGAAAAAGGTACGAAAAATTCTCGCGTCTTAGCTATCCGCTCTTCAATCTTTAAAAACGCTTTCCAAGTTTTTAACTGTTCTTCTGTTGGCACGCAATCCCCGCAAAAAGGAACTGCTTTCATACGATCGAAAGCTGAAATTGGCACTCCTATTCGAGACTGGTGATTGAGGTGCAAACGCAGGGAGAAAAGAACGGAAAAACCGTCAGTACGTCCCCGTTCTGGGGAAACTAAACGAGCGGAAAGTAAGCGCAAGCCATCGGATCTCCCTTCTGTGACAAGAGCTAATAAACTTAAAGTTTTTTGCCGTTTTTCAAGGATTGCTGGTAATTTTGCTGCTTCGATATCTGTGGCGATCGCCAGTTCCCATTTTTCTTCTCCCGGTTCTTCTCCCGGCCCTTTGCGGCGGACATAGAACCCCCTGGGTTCGTCTCCTAAAATGTCAGATAGCAAGTCTGCGGCGCGATCGCGACGATTGCTAAATTCAGGATATTTTAAGAGAGCATCTTTACCTTCTATCTCACGGATTAGGTAATCGATCGCCTGATTCCCTAAAAACCGATATCCCCAATTTTCCTCATTATTTTGATTGAGAGCTGTTGTGGCAATCTGTGGTGAGAAAGGGGAGTGATTATTACTTATTTGAGGTGCTGTAACAATTGCAGAAATTTCTATCGAGACGTTGTGGCTAGATGCTTGCAAAACAATAGAGCCACATAGGTTAGTTCCGGCTGGAATATCTTTGGAATTGACGATAATATTTAGTTTCTGCAAGCCGCAACAAAGGTAAGGCTGCTGTACTTGTAACCAAGGCTGGGAGCAGGAAATTGTGCAGTCGCTGCCAAGTTGGAGTTGTTCGGTTCGTTCCAAGTGTCGGTCGGTTTGGATTTCCCCAAAGTAGACGGCGGCGGGAATGTCCCAGCTTACTCCTAGCCACTGGACGTGGGGAGCGGTTCCTAGACATCTTACTCTATCTAAAACTGGCGCGGTATTTACTGCGGCGGCGATCGCAACTTCTCCCGTATTGCCACCGACAGTCCGCTGAACGGTCAAGTTTTCCAGTTTCACTCCGGGAACTGTGATTTTTAAGGCAGGTTCGTCAGTGGCAAAAATGACGCTGTTTTCTCCCTCCCCCCGAAGCAAAATCGCTCGTTCAATGGTAAATGGCCCCTTATATTCCCCTCCTGTCAAAGCGATCTCGTGTCCATCTTTAACCATTTGCAGCAATTCGCCAAAGTTGTCGGGGTTAGCGGAGAAAGTAGGCATAGATGCTTATTTATGGGGGGTGATCGGAGAAAGTGTTGATTTTTGGGCTTCTGAGGTAAACTACAGTTTAACGCTGTTTAGTTACGGATAAGCTGTTCCATACTTCAATATGCTTCACTTAAGGGTGACAGTCTGACTGATGATGCGAAATTTTGAGCCTTAACTCAATAGTATTGAGGCAAAGCGTTTCGCTCCATTCATATTGACGATAGCGGAGCCTAATATCGATAAAAAACTCGATATTGTTACGGAGTATAGCTTTAACCATATCCCCGCGTGCAAACCAAAATAATTTTTATGTCGCGGAGCGTCCAAGAAAACTACATTAGTTATCAAGTTGCGAGAAACCCGAACAGGTTTTATTAATAAGGTAGACTGGAACTTGATTCGCTATCTTGAAGGCTTAGACGCTTGCAAAGCTGCTCCAAATCTTGTAGCGATTGCTAACTTTATCTAGTTTGATGAACCTGCCACAAGTCCTTATAGTTCTGTGACGATGCGTAACTGCTGTGGGGTTTAGTCAGAGGCGATTGCACAAGCTGAGAACATCCACCTCAACATCACTCAGCACTTTGGGTTTCATCCCATACAAATCATTCAGCACCGCCTTGACGTTCGGAAACACAAAATATTCCGTCAGTTTCCCAATCCGGTAGTTAAAGGGTTGATATCGGTGTTTGAAGTACAGCTCCACATTCCCCCGATGTTCCCAAAGTCCCAGCAAATTGACAGTCACATCCGAGTAATGCGCCCTCACATCCCGCTGCACTTCGGCGATGCGTTCCTCGATCGATCGAGTAGTAATTCCAATCTTATAGAAGCAGTTCCCCTCCGCTTTTACCTCAAGAAAATAGAGCGAGTTCACCAAAATCCGACGAAGCTGTGCTCGATAAATCAGCAAATCAGCCCGCCGTTCTTCTAAGCAGGATAACCCCGCAGATAAAGCAATCTCTACAGAGCCTTCCAATGAAGCCAGCTCCGACACCAGCAGCGGTTCTTGGACTTGGTTGAACAGCGCCAGGGGAAGAGCACCCACTGGGATTTTACCCAAGTCGGTAAACTGATAAGAGCGATCGCCCTCTGACTCTAGCAATCCCTTCAACTGCCACCGAAAGTTTACCAAGTCTTTGGGAATCGATCGCTTTTGGGCCCCGTACTCTTTCCACAGCACTTTCAACTGCTCCAATTCCTCACCCTTAAGCTGGATGGTGAAATTATCGTAGAGAGGCAGCGAGGGAAATGCTTTGGTTTTAATCCGCTGCGAGACGGGCTTGCAAGTTTCCTCGGTGTGAGCGAAGTGATGTTCTTTCACCGAACCCTTTTTTGCTGTCAATCCGCCACCGCAGTAGAGACAAGCGAGGTTAGTTTTTCCGCGCACAACCTCATCAATGCTCGTCAGTTCGCCACTGAGAGCAACACCAAATTTTAGCCACATCGCCTGTCAATTCTCCTTTGAGCCGGTTTTGGAGATGCACCCGCTCCACACAATCGAGAATTGTAACAAATCCAGGGGTTAGGGCTTCTGCCGGGGGAAAGAAAGCGATCGGCACTCGATGCTCTTGATGCGTGACTTTCATCCTTGCATCCAAAATCTAAAATCTAAAATCTAAAATCTAAAATTGCTCGTCACCAATCGGGAATTTCTTGGGCCGCGTCGTCTGCTTGGGCTTGTGACAGTTGGTGAGGGGGCAACGGATTTTCAGGCGTTGGGAGTGCTATATCAGGATATGGGCGTTTCCTGACGTAGGAAAGGGTAGAGAGTGCTGAGACGGCTCCCCTTACTTGGTCGGGCCGCACTTCTAAGTATTTCTGCAATTGTTCTAAGTTGCGGTGGCCGCTGATTTCTTGAATAATCCGCAATGGGATACCCGCGTTGCTCATCTGAGTGAGTGCTGACCTTCTGAGGCTGTGGGTGGAAGCGCCGATGATGCCAACTCGAGCGCAAGCTTCTTGGAATAGATGAGAGGCGGCTTCCGGGTTTGCGTGTTTCCAGCGGTGATTGAGATGGCGGCTGGGGAATAGGTAGGGGTGTGAGGGATGTTTGTAGGTTTCTAACAGCAGCCTCAACTCTTGAATGATCGGGATAGTGCGGGTGCCGAGCTTGCCTTTGGTGTTGCCTTTGCGGATGATCATTTCGGAGCGGATGGCATTCGCCGGGGTGAAAACATCGATGACTTTCAAGCTGCACGCTTCGGCAATGCGGCAAGCGGTGTAGAGACAAACTCCAAAGAGGGCGCGATCTCGGTCGCTCTGCAAACCTTCGTTAAACAAGAGTTCGATTTCCTCTTGCGTGAATATCTTGGCCTGTCCGTGTCCCTCTATTTTCATGCTTGGTGTATACTCGACCCGACGCTCCAAAGTCTTGCATACTTACTGCATTGCTGCATCCGTAGGCGGGTAGTTCTTAATGCGGCGGTTGAGCGAGAGGGAGGGGAAAGAAGAGGCGATCGCATCCGAGGTGAGGGATAATCGGTTCAGGGACTCTAAAAATAAATAATGTTGGAAAGTTTATCGGAAAACACCCCTCGAATGATTGTTTGCGATCGCCAAGGACGAGAGTACCGCCTGCAAGTAAATGGGGACGAAGACTCATATCTTATTGCCAAACTCTTGTACCGCAACAGCGAAGTTGGTAGGCTTCACTGCGTTTTGTCTCCGCCTGATAAGTTGATGATAGGCGATATCTTGATTCGCGACGATGTAATTCATGCTCCAGAGCACTTAGGGGCAGCTCTTTTGAGATGGCTAGTTGAACCCAAGCCAATCGATTACCGTCGCAGGGGGCTGGGAACTCACCTGTTGAAGTTTGCGATAAAGAAAGCTCGTCAGCGGGGAATTAAGCGAATCTACGGTTCTCTAACTCAAAAAGACATCAACAATAATCCGAACCTTGTCAAATGGTACAAGAAGCATGGATTTGAAATACTTCCGCCTTCACAGGAGAACATCGAAAATGCAGTTTGTGGGATCTCTCTGGATTTAAGATAGAAATCAAATTCATTGCGCCTTGCGATCGCATTAACTTGTTCTTGAGGACGATCGCTGCCTTCGACCGACTGCCTGAGAATGTCTTGTAGTTGCTGCATGAATGCACCTGTTTGTGGGATGGAGTGCCGGAGGTTGTGGACGAGAAGTCAGGAGAAAAAGCGCAGAGAGCAAATACTATTTTGCGTAAATCAACAGATATTCTTATATTTCCTTTGTTGGCTCACTACTCAAAAACTTCAATCTTCTGAAGATTCAACCTCTCGTGAAGATTCAATATCTATCTCCTGATTCGCATTGGGTATTAATTGTTTCGGTATGGCTACTTGTTTCTTCATTTGCTCTATAAATCGATTATGACTTTCGATAGTTTGATTTACGGAGGCCGTAAATCGATCTTGTTCTGCCCTCATGCTTGCTATGGCTATATTATTTATGAATCCATACTTGTCTATATTTGTCAATCGCATCGCTTCAGTGACTGATAATTGTTTAGCAAAGTCGGCTATACTACTCACGGGATTATTTGCAGCAGCCACTAAACGTTCTATATTGCTCACTGGATTATTTGCAGCAGCCACTAAACGTTCTATATCTTTTAATCCATACCCATCAATAGCTGATAATTGTCTGGAAAAAGTATCATGTAATTCTGGTTCAGATAAACTATTTGAAACAGAAACTTCTTCAACTTGTTGTATGGATTTTTCTTTTATTTCCTGTTGTAGATATTTTTTAGCAAATTCCAAAAAACGTTCTGGACGGTACATATAAAACATGGAAGCACCAGCATCTACAATTTCTTGAGTTAACTCTGGGTGTGGCCCACCAATAGTTTTCCCATGTTCTATTCTCCACCAATCCTCTTTATTGTCGCCTGTAATAAAAATAATATGACTTAATGAATTAGACTCAACTTGTTTTAATATCTGTTTCCAAAGAATCAAGTCACCATATTCTCTTTTAAAAAGTAACCCTTTATGAGTATACGGATTATCTTTATCTTTAGTATTATCCTTATTTTGACTCTTATCTTTACCTTTATCTTTAAAACCTGGGGGCTGACAATTTTTATACCGTCGCTCACCTTCTAAATATATTAGATCCAGCTCGTCTTGACTAGCAGGTAATTCACCAATTTTTCCGGTAAATAAATCTGTAATTTTCTCTCTTATATAATCTGCTCCATCTACTTTAACTGCGTTCTCTTTTAAAGGTATTAAATTCTCATGAAAACTGTTAAAAACTTTCTCTACATCCTTAATCATGTCTTCAACAAGTTCGGAAGGGACATATTTAAAAGCCTTGATAATATTTTGGATGATTTCATTTAAGTTTTCTTCAGCACTGTTAAAATTAGACTCGGCTTTTTTTATTCGGTTGATTCTATTTCTTTGATATTCAAGTGCAACTTGATGGGGAATCCACAAACGATCTTTTATAGCTTCTAAAACCTCAAAAAAATCTTCGCGTGTTTCATCATTATATTCATAAAAATCCAAAAGAACATTAGTATCAAAAATAAAGGTACACTTTTGCCACAGTTCAGAAAATTCTTCGTCAGATGGGGAATAATAGCCGGGGAATAAGTCTTTCATTTTTGTCAATTACTTGGTAAATATCTTGCGCGCTCCACTCATATTGAGGCGCATGGTGATAACTTGCTCGCTAACCTGATAAACCCTACTTGCTTCGACCACGGTCATCTCATTCTTAGCAATGTGAAAGGCTGCTTCCTTTGAAATAAGCAACGCTGGCCCCAACCAATTCGCTTCATCCTCCTGTTCCACATCGAAGTGGCGGCAGCCGTACTCATCGAATATAGGGAGAGGCCTGTGACCGAGGATGCCGTGACCGAGTTCGTGAGCGATATTTGAAGCCTGTCGGAGGGGAGGGTGCGAATCGTTGTGGATGATACGCCGTCGGTAGCCGTCAATGAGGGTGACAGCCGAAAAGCTTTCCCGATCCTTTTTCATAAAGTAGGCAACATCTTCCGGTATTTCGCATTTGTAAGCGGACAAGGGCTCTACGGGGATTTCTAAGTGTTGGGCCAATCTCCAGGGACAAAGGGGGTCATGACACCTGAGACTCAGTTCCTTTCTATATTCCCGAGCATAAGCATCCGCTTCAGTTTTGAACCCGCGACGTAACTGCTTTTTCATCAATCTATTCGATCCTTGCGTAGACGCTCGTAACCTGCTTTGAGAATGGCTTCGAGAGCTGCTGCTCCTTCAGGCGTGAGATTGCGATCGGCCCGCAAGTACGCAGTAATTTGGGTAAGCGGGTCTGATTCAGTCCGAGTATCCCGAGCTCCTTTGACAAAGGACTCAGCCTGCAATCCCGACCATTTTAGCAGTGCTGCAAGACTATCCACATCAGGCCTCCTTCCTTGAGCCATACGGGTCAAAGTAGACGCACTTACCTCTGACTGTGCCGCTACCTGCTTCCACGTTAGGCGCTGCGACTGTCGCTGGCTGTCTAACGCTGCGTAAAAGGACTCTACATCGAACTCTACCTTAGCCATCCTCCCTCTCCCATTGCTACCTTGCAATTTTAAGTCACTTGTGTAATCTTGGTAATTGCGAGCTAGCAATTGTTAGTCATTCTCGCAATTAGTGAAGGAGTGTTACTGTGATTGCATCAAAAAGTTATCGGATTCAGATTGATGAAACTTCTTATGAAGTGGACGATCCAGTGATTGCGGGCTTTCAGCTTCTTGACACGGCAGGGAAGAGGCCATCTGATGAATACCTCATCTTTCAGCGGTTGCAGAACGGGCAGCTTGAGGAAATCAGGCCTGATGAAACGGTCGATCTGCGGAAACCGGGTATAGAGGCGTTTATCACCTGGCGAAGCGATCGCTCTTTCCGTTTTGTAATTGACGGCCGGAAATTTGAATGGGGGATACCGCTAATTACCGGACTGAAGCTCAAACAGCTTGCGGGAGTTGACTCGCAGTCTTATGGAGTTTGGCTGGAGGTACGGGGCACAGAAGACCGCCCGGTGGGAAATGCGGAGTCGATCGATCTCCAAGCTGCCGGAGTCGAGCGCTTCTTCACCGGTAAGAAGACTACGACGGAGGGTTAATCCATGAGCTTTTTACCGTCGCGAGAGCGGGAATATCTCGAAGGCAAAGGTATTGTCTTTCAGGAAGTTATAGACGGCAGCCAGAAGGGAGTCATTCTCCCTGGCTTTAGATTGCCGTCCAACAAGTACGATGTCCACCAGGCGGAGGTATTGATTGTGCTTCCACCAGGCTACCCAGATGTCCCGCCAGATATGTTTTACTTGCAACCCTGGGTGAAGCTTGCCACTCGCAACCGTTACCCCACAGCAGCAGACCAGGCTTTTAGGTTCAATGGATTGTCCTGGCAGCGGTGGTCGCGCCACAACAACGAATGGCGTCCCGGTACAGACGGTATTTGGACGATGCTCAAGCGCGTGGAACACGCCCTGGAGGTGGCTGCATGAGCTTTACTGCCAGTATGGTGTTACAGGAGGAGCACCTTAAATATCTCCAAGAAAGCCTGAGCCGCGTAGATGGACGAGAAAGGGCAGCTTACGTGCTCTGCGGTGAGGTAGTCATTGAATCTGACCCTTGGGATGGTCAGCAGCGCCGGAAATATCTTTCCTATGAAATCCTCGCGGTACCTGAAGATGAGATAGTTTCGAGTTCAGATCGGCATATTACCTGGAAGACTGATTCTTTTGTTCGAGCATTGAAGCTCGCTCAAATGAGGGGGATGACAGTGGCTCTTGTTCACAGCCATCCGGGAGGTATCGCTGCGTTTTCCGAACAGGATGATAGAAACGAACCCGATCTTGTAGAGCTTGCCCAGCACAGAAACGGTATCCAGACAAAACTTCTGAGCGTAATTCTCACAGACTCAGGAGAGCTTGTCGGTCGCCTGTGGACGAGCCAGCATGAGTCGATTCCCCTGCAACTGATTTGTGTTGTAGGAAAAGCAATCAAGCTCCACTACAAAGGACGGGGGCAGGGCATAACTTCATCAGTCTTTCACCGACAATCGCTCGCATTTGGGGAAGCACTTACTCAGGATTTATCAACGCTCAGGGTTGGAGTGGTAGGCTGCGGCGGTACGGGCAGCGCAGTCGCCATGCTGCTTCCCAAAATGGGAGTACGGCTGATTGCGCTCTTTGATCGAGATGTAGTTGAAGAGAGTAACTTGAATCGACTTCACGGCGCGACTCGGGAAGACGCTGAAGCAAAGCGCCCGAAGGTTCTGGCTGTAGCGAGATCGCTCTCGGAGTTAGGGCTTGGAGTGCAAGTAAAGTCCTATCAATCGTGGATAGGCGATCTGGATTGCCGAAATGCCCTGAAGTCCTGCGATATAGTCTTCGGTTGCACGGATGACCATGCCGGACGGTTGCTGCTTAACCGCTTTGCCTACTATTACTTGGCTCCTGTTTTCGATGTAGGGCTTGCCATCGAGGTATCTCCAACTGAACCGCCAGAAATCAAAGCGCTAGATGGTCGAGTAACCGTACTTGTAGCCAGCCCCAACCACACCTGCCTGTTGTGCCGAGAAGTTATCAATTCTGTGGCGGCGCGGGACGAGGCTTTGAAGCGGAACGCTCCGGCGGAGTACGAGAGGCGGAAAGCAGAGGCTTACGTTCTAGGCGAAGGAAACCCAAGTCCCGCAGTGGTACTCTTCACCACAGATGTTGCGATTATGGCGATTGAAGAGTTGGTACACCGCCTTCAAGGATTTCGAGGTGAGAACGGTGCGACAGCCCAAAGAGTAAGAAAATTTCACCTGGTGACAGATCGAAAGCAAGCTGCTGATTCCAAGTCGCATTGCCCTATTTGCGGTACTGCTGATTGTTGGGGCAAAGGCGATATTGTTCCATTTCTCGATTTGGTAGAGTGAGCTATGTTTCTTCGCAATCTAATTCGATGGATTCTAATCAAGCTGAAGGTAATTGAAAGACCCGACTTGTCAGCACGGATAGTTAAAGTTCATCCAGCACCTGAAGAAATTATACCGAAACAGGTATTGGTCGTTGGTGATGCTCGCTATCGGAAGTGGGCTTGTTTTCGATGTCCCGGTGAATGCGGAGAGGCGATTTTGTTGTCCTTAAAGCAGACGCAGCATCCTTCGTGGAAAGTCACTATAGACTGGTTGGGACGACCGACGATTCATCCCTCGGTTAGGCAGCTTAATGAGTGTAGATGCCATTTCTGGGTTCGTCATGGCTGTGTTGAATGGTGTTCCGATACAGCAGCTATAGCCCAAAGGAAATCCTAGTTGTTCGGAACAGCAATCAGGATTGTTTTGAAACTACATTGCTGTTCCGAGCGAAATTCCACCAAGTATACCGCCTTAGTATTTGGGTACGAAAACTGAATTCATTGTAGCTATACCCTTCCTAATCCGTTCTATTGCCTTACTAATTCAGGTACTAACCCCACCACCACCAATGTTATGACAAAGGTCAGGTTCTTCTAAGAAGTAGTATCTGCCAGCCTGCAAAAAAGCTGCACCCTCTGGACTAAGCGTGCAGCTTTTTTTGAACACGAACACAGGAGATGGAAATAACTCGTACACAGGAGGGCGAACGCTGAGTTACCAGCCCAATCAAAAATGCGGGACTCTGCACTTTTTTTGACAAGGGTGTTTTTGGTGTATCCTAGATGTGGCGGAGCGTTCAGCTACTTTGGGGTTTTACGCAATTCGGGAGAACCAGTGAAGAAGCATAGACTTAGAGATTAAATGTCCAATCAAGAAAATTCTAATACTTCTATGACTACTGACTCAACTAAAGTGACACCAGAAGAAATTGCTCAGTATCGGGAACAATTTGCTGATAACAAAGAAGCTTTGTATGCCTTGGATATAATTGCAGCAACTAAAGGGGATTTAAAACAGGCTGCTAATTTGCTGGCACCAAAGTACAACGTGGTTATTTCCAAAAAAGTGCCGAATATTTTGGAGGAATTAGCCCGTAAATGTCGCCATACTATCTGTGACGATCTATTTATTGATGAGTTAATGACAGGATTGTTAACGGCTGCTGTGGCTAGCTTAACAGCCAGTGGTCAGATTCCAGCAGCAATGGCTACTCCTGTTGTTATTTATCTTGCAAAAACAGGAGTGAAAAAGTGGTGTGAGTCTACTAAAGAAGAACCTAAAAACCCGTAGCAGTAAAAGCGGCCCAGTTATACGGGTGAAAAAAAGGATAAGGAATAGGAGCATTAATGCGCGTCAAAGCACCATCGAGAAATAATTCTGCTAAGATGGGTTCTTTAAAGATTTTTTCAATATGAGGTTTAATTTTATCTAAAAATTGTTTTCCTTTTTCACTGGTCAGATTCCGCAGCCAATTCTGAGCATCTTGGAGGGCCATTGCTACATCTCCTTCCCCTAGTTTTGGGTAACTTTTGAGGTTTTCATAGAATTTGATGAATAAAAAGGCGGTGGAGATTTCATCCACAGCCCACAGGCTGCTAACCACGCTGGGGCTACCCGCGAATAGGAAGCCGCTGACTAAGCCGATGTATTCGTCACTGGTATTGCGGAAGTCAATTAATCCTGTTTCACAAGCAGAGAGAACAACTAAACGACATTGACCTAATTGAAATTTAAGACTGAAGATGGCATCCAAAGTAAGGCACTTATCAAGCTCAAGCACTTTTCCGCCAGTCAAGAGTAAATGACGTTCGGAATCGAATTCAATAAGCGAGGAATCAAGTTCAGCATCTGCAAGGATAAGAGCAGATTTGTTAGCTAGACTGGGATTGGAATTGAAGTAGCCATGACAGCTAAAGTGAACGCAGTGAAAGGTATTGAGGGGAGTGTCATCAAGAGCCGCTTTCGTAGCGGCATCTTTTTCAAGAATGCTGGTTGAATCAAAATAACTTTGGATAGCAGCGACTTCAAGGTCGGCGTAAGTAAGATCGTCGGTAGGGTTCTGGATGGCAAAGAGATGCGTAAAGTTGGGGCGTTTGCGGGTTTTGGCGAGCTGTAAGAGTTGGCAGCTTGGGGCATACCGGACACCTTTGGGAAAGCGATCCATTAAAAATTGAGGTTTTGATTTCCCAGCCTCACTGTTAATGGGCAACGCATGAAGTGAAACTAAATGTAAATAGCGATGGGGAATTAAAATTAATTTGTCGCATTCTGTGGGAATTTGCTGAATAATTTCATCAACGTGCAAAATTTTTGCTAACAAATGCAAACGGGTAGTTAAGCGGCGCTGCCAGTGGGAGTTTTTATTAATATAGGCTTTCAGATAGCTGTTTGCCCAATTTGCTAGTTTTTTCGGGTCAATCAAATCGGGTGGTAAAACAATAGGTTTTTGGGTTTCTTTTGTAACAATAAAGACCAGCAGCTTATCGCTTGCAATGTAAAACTCAACAATTGCAGTGCGATCACGAATAGTTGACTGGAATTGGTCAAACTGAAAACCAGAACCGAGTGGCAGGTATCGATCTTGCAAGTCTTTACGCTGCTGTCGTAGCTGTTGCAGATATTGCGCTATAGTTGCTGAGTTATCGGTTGTGGCGGTCTGTAGGAGGTACTGACCGTTCGCTATTTCGTCTCCAAGTTGTTCTAATTGACTGACAATTTCGGAGGGAAAGATGCTATGAAAGTCGCGAGTGACAATAAGTTCCACCAGATTACGGACTTTGCTGCGCTCGACGTATTCAATAGCTGGGGCGATTTCGTGAAGCTCTAAACAAACTTTCACTATGTTTTGATAAACCTGATTCCATTGTTCAGCAAGTTTTTGTTTATCTTCTTCTCTACCAGAGCCACAGACTATCTCGCCGCGCTGGGATTCTATAATCTCAATGGCGGAGGCAAAGGCAGTTTTGGCATTGCGGAACTGTCGGGCATTTTGGTAGGCAAGACCCAGGTTGAATTGAGTGAGTATATAACTTTGGGGAAAAGCTTCGTGGGTGAATACCACCTTTAAGGCATCTGAAAAACAACGGATTGCGGCTTCTAAATTCTCTGCCCTATCCCCTTGGATACGCTCAAGATAAGCATTGCCCAGATTATTTTGCGTTCCTGCCCATTTTTCGGGAAAGGCTTCGGGGGTGCGTACCTCCAGTGCATCCAAGTAACAGCGGATTGCGGCTTCTAAATTCTCTGCTCTATCCCCCTGGATGCGATTACGATAAGCAATCCCCAGATTATCTTGGGTCACAGCCCAATCAAAAGGAGCTGTTTCACGGGTGCGAACCTCTAATGCCGCTAAGTAAAAGCAGATTGCTGCTTCTAAATTCTCTGTCTGTTCTCCTTCAATACGGTTACTATAAGCAGTGCCCAGATTGTGTTGAACCATAGCCCATTTTTCGGGGAAAGCTTCACGAGTGTGTACTTCTAATGCTTCCGACAAATAACGAATTGCTTCTTCTAAATTCTCTGCACTCTCTCCACGGATGCGGTAAAGATAAGCGTTGCCCAAATTATTTTGAGTATCTGCCCACTCCAAAGGAAAACTTTCACGAGTGCGTATTTCTAATGCCTTTAACAAACAGAAGATTGCTTCTTCTAAATTCTTTGCCTTCTCTCCCCGAATACGGTAGAAGTAGGCAAGACCTAAATTATTTTGAGTATCTGCCCACTCCAAAGGAAAAGTTTCACGAGTGCGTACTTCTAATGCCTCTGACAAACAGAAGATTGCTTCTTCTAAATTCTTTGCCTTCTCTCCCCGGATGCGATCGACGTAGGCAGCACCCAGGTCGCTTTTGGTGCTTCCCCAGTCTTTGGAGGAGGTTCGGCGGTTATATACCTTTAATGCTTTTAAGAAACAATGGATAGCAGTTTCCAAATTTTCTTCTCTCTTCTTCGGAATGCGCTTACAGTAGACAAGACCCAAATTCTTTTGAGTTTTGGCCCAATGAAAGGGAAAAGTTTCGTAAGTGAATACCTCTAAGTTAGCTGAGTAATAGCGAATTGCCATTTCCAAATTCTCTGCCCTGTCTCCTTGGATGCGGTAATAGTAGGCATTACCTAAATGACCTTGGGTTACAGCCCATTCTTCGGGGAAAACTTGGTAAGTAAAAACTGTGGTAACGATCTCAAAGCCTGTAATGGCAATTTCCAAATTACTAGCTCGATTGCCATGCGGGAAATCTCGAAGCATGATGCTAAAATTACCAATAACTACCGCCATGTCTTCTGCTTCATCTGGCTCGACTTGGGAGAATCTAGCCTTTGTCCCATCGCGTAAGACCTGAGCTAAGTTATCATCAAGCTTGTTCAAGTTCGCTTGCAGCAAGGGGTATACCTCGCGGGGGTCATTATCGCTATTGAAGGTTGCATTCAATACCTCATTCAAGAAATTGCCATATTCTTCGTTGGTTGCCATCAGTTGCTCTTTGCCTTACTTAGATTTTTTTGTAACATTTATTAACAGTCTAAGTTTCTCAATTAGAAAAACCTAGGGGCAACGGCTAATCGCCTCTTATGCCTCAATCAACTTCCTTCAACCCATCCTCCAGCAGCATCCGCACCAAGAGTCCACTTTCTTGCGCTCCGTTTTAGCAGCCAGCACCGATAGCTTGCGGTGCTCTCCCGATTGTCCCCTAAGAGCGAAAGCTTTATCGTATAATATTTAACTGTCTTGTTTTATACTTAAAATTTATACTTAATATGAAAACAATTGCTCCTGGTGCACGGATTGTTGCTAGAGATGCAGAGTGGCTTGTAAAATCCACTTCAAGAACACCTAATGGTTCTGACATAATCGAAGTTGTAGGTGTAAGTGATTTTATTAAAGGTCGCACTGCACGGTTTGTCAAAGAATTAGAACTAGACCTAGAGGTTTTAGACCCGGAAGACACTAAATTAGTACCAGATAATACTCCTCGCTATAGGAATTCGCTGCTTTTTCTCGAAGCTCATCTCCGGCAGACTGCCCCCACTGATACTAATCTTTACATTGGCCACGAAGCAGCAATGGATGTGCTGCCTTACCAATTAGACCCAACGCTCAAAGCCCTTTCGATGCCGCGACAACGTTTGTTAATTGCAGATGCTGTTGGCTTGGGGAAAACTTTGGAAGCAGGAATTTTGGTTGCTGAGTTGATGCGTCGGGGACGAGCAAAACGCATTTTGGTTGTAACAACCAAAAGTATGCTGACTCAGTTCCAGAAAGAATTTTGGGTACGTTTTACTATACCCCTGGTACGCCTTGATTCTGTAGGTATCCAACGCATTCGCTCTCGTATCCCCACAAACCATAATCCTTTCCACTATTACGATAAAGCTATTGTCTCTGTTGATACCCTCAAACAAGACCGGGAGTATCGTACTTACATCGAGCAAGCTGAATGGGATGTAATAGTCATCGATGAGGCACACAACGTTGCTCGTCGGGGACGTGGTAGCAGTGCTTCGTTGCGTTCTAAGTTGGCTGACCGTTTAGCAAGCCGTTCCGATAGTTTAATTATGCTATCAGCGACACCCCATGATGGGCGTGCGGAAAGCTTTGCTAGCTTGATGAATATGCTCGACCCAACAGCGATCGCCAACGAGTCGAACTACACTAAGGAAGATATTCGAGATTTGTACGTCCGGCGGTTTAAGAAAGATGTTGTTGGGCAACTTCTCAAAAAATTCCCTGAACGTCAGGTTTTAGCACTGGAAACTAATGCTTCTGTAGAAGAAGAGGAAGCGTTTGATATTCTTAATAATTTAAAGCTAGCTGGGATTGACGCGAAAGCTTCCACAGGTAAGTTGTTTAAAACTACTTTGTTAAAAGCGATGCTGTCCAGCCCGATGGCTTGTTTGGAGACAGTACGTAATCGCCTCAAGCGAGTAAAAATAACTGATGATCAGCATTTAAATACTGATGTTGCCGAGTTAAGGGCTTTAGAATCTGCTTTGGAAACTATTGATCATAAAAATTTTTCAAAGTATCAGAAGTTATTACAACTAATCAGTACAACCGAAGCTGGGGGGTTTGCTTGGAAGGGTACAGACCCAAAAGACCGAATTGTGATTTTTACCGAACGTTTAGAGACAATGCGGTTTCTTAGGGAGAGTTTAAAGCGCGATTTAAAGCTGAAAGAAGAAGCGATCGCTACCCTTGATGGGGGAATGCCAGATGTTGAGTTGATGGATGTTATCGAAGAATTTGGTAATGAAAAATCTCCGTTGCGTTTGATAGTAGCTACAGATGTAGCATCAGAAGGGATTAATTTACATTATTTCTCCCACCGTCTCATACATTTTGATATTCCTTGGTCTTTAATGGCTTTGCAGCAGCGTAATGGACGAGTTGACCGTTACGGACAAGAACAACAACCGCAAATTCGTTATCTTTTGACTCGCTCGAATAACAAAAAAGTTGATGAAGCAGAGCGCATTGTTAGCGTTTTAGTTAGGAAAGACGAGCAAGCAATTAAAAATATTGGCGACCCTTCAGTTTTTATGGGGGTGTTTGATGTCGATAGAGAGGTGGAAGTGACATCAGCCGCCATAGAAGCAATTGAGCAGGGGGAAACAGCAGAAAGCTTTGATGCACGGCTGCAACCGGATGAGAAGAGCGAGGATGATGATAACTGGTTTGCCAATGTGTTTGGGGATGAGCCAGAAGTGAGTGAGGAACCCCAAGCACAAGCTGCTATGCAGAAAATGCCAAGTTTATTTCCCGATGATTATCATTACACCTTGGAGGCGTTGGGTGCGGTTAATGAAGAAAGTCCTTTGCAATTACGTAGTGTTGAGGAAGAGTTGTTAATCGAGTTAACAATGCCCAACGAACTGCGATCGCGTTTTGAGCGTTTACCAAGAGAAATTCAACCTGCATCGAATCAGGCATTGCGTTTGTCTGGCGATCGCAACAAAGTGATGCGCGAACTAGAGGAATCACGAAAATCTGAGGAACGCTGGCCCTCTATTCAGTATCTTTGGGAACTACATCCGATAGTTGATTGGTTAAACGACCGTGGTATAACGCTTTTCGGCAGGCATCAAGCCCCCGTTATTGTTTTACCCCAACTACTGGCAAATGAGGTTGTATATGTTATGTTAGGTATAATTCCTAACCGTCGTGGGCAACCTCTAGTCAACAAGTGGGTAAGTGTAGTGTTTCAAAATCAAAAAGTTAAGCATACAGAAGACTTTGAGGAAACGCTGCGCCGTACCGAATTGGATCGGGAGTCGATTCCCAATCAAATGTTGCCTGTTGACGAAAAACTTTTGAATTTGCGTGGGTTGGCAGTCACCGAAGCAGAAAAGAAAATGCTGGAGGAACTGAAGAAATTTGAGGAGGAAATTGGCATCCAATTACAGGAACAGTTAAATCGTTTAGATAAGCTCAGAAGTCAACATTATCAACAATTAGAATTGCGCTTTGCAGATGGTACTCCTTTGGTTGAACAGAAAAAATCAAAAGAAGAACGACGGATTGAGCAAATTTTTAATCAATATTGGCATTGGGTGGAGGATAGCATGACTACCGAACCTGCTCCATATATCAAAATTATTGCTGTGTTGCAGGGGGATACTGTATGAGCCAATTAATAGGAATTACTAACGAAAATGAGTTTTATTCCAATCACTATATTGATGCTATTCTCAAAGATGATATTAAAGGAATTGCTCAACGCTGGCGAGAAGCTGCGGCTGAAAATGAAACAAAATCTCCCCCCGAATTATTGGGAAGTTTAGCTGCATCTTATTTTAGATTTATAAATAATTTTACCAAAGAAAAGGAGATTGCGGAACGTATAACTTTTCAACAGCAATGGTTTTCGGAATTTTTTGGCGCTTTAGGTTATCAGATTGAACCTACTCAACGCATTCTTGATGAAGGGCAACTACTCCCAATATTGTGTGAAGTCAAAAAAAGTAATGGAGTGCCGTTGCTTTGGATTATAGAAGCTTTACCAGAAGGCGATGAAGTCATTGATATTTTAGATTTAAGTTTAAATCAAGCAGAAATTACTGAAAAAGAAAATAATCAAAACAATACAAGTGCGGAATTAGTTTGGTCTGATTTTACTATAGAAGATATTGTCTCTGATTATATTTTCGCTCAAGATGAGCCACCCCGGTGGTTATTACTTGCTAGCATTCATCGAATTATTCTCATTGATCGTTTTAAGTGGAACGCATCACGGTTATTGCGGTTTGATTTATCAGAAATTTTATCGCGCAAGGAATCGGATACACTACTTGCAACTGCGACCTTACTGCATAAAGAAAATACTTGTCCTAGCGAAGGTACAGCCTTACTGGATGAATTAGATGAAAATTCTCATCGTCATGCTTTTTCTGTTTCCGATGATTTGAAATATGCTCTCAGAAAGTCAATTGAAATTTTAGGTAATGAAGCAGTTTGGTATTTAAAAAGTAGGCGGAAAGAAGGGGTATTTTCGGGACAATTAGATGCAGGACAATTATCAATTGAATGTCTGCGTTATATGTACCGCTTGCTGTTTCTTTTTTACATCGAAGCACGACGGGATTTGGGTTATGCGCCGATGAATGCTGATATTTATCGGGAAGGTTACAGTTTAGAATCGCTGCGGGAATTAGAGCAAGTAGAATTACGGACAGAAGAAGATAAAAATGGTTATTTTATTAATGCTTCTCTTACCCAACTATTTAAAATAATTTGGGAAGGGTACGCACCACGTAATGCGGGAACTCTGTATTTACCTGAAGAAAAAATTTATGATAACACTTTTGAACTTGCACCATTAAAAAGTCATTTATTTGACCCAGAACGCACTAAGCTACTGAATCGTGTCAAGTTCCGCAATAGTATACTCCGAGACGTGATTGAATTAATGTCCCTGTCTCGGGAGGGTAAAGGTAGGCGTCGGGGACGTATTTCTTATGCACAATTGGGAATTAACCAGTTGGGTGCTGTGTATGAATCTTTACTGTGCTTCCGGGGCTTTTTTGCTGAGGCTGATTTGTACGAGGTGCAGCGTGCAGCGAAAAACAGTAAAGAATCAACTGGGGAAGATGACGAGGAAGAAGTAGAAGAAGAAACCCCCAAACGTGGAAAAAATAACTATGACGAATTGGATGTTGCTTACTTCGTCAAGTTGGAAGATTTAGAAAAATATACGACGGCGGAGCGGGTATTTAATGCTGACGGTACGGCGAAAATGTGCCGCAAAGGCGAATTTATCTATCGTTTAGCAGGAAGAGATCGCCAAAATTCTGCTTCTTATTATACGCCGGAATCGTTAACGCGCTGTTTGGTTAAGTATGCGTTGAAGGAATTACTTAAGGATAAGACAGCAGATGATATTCTCAACTTAAAAGTTTGCGAACCTGCGATGGGGAGTGCAGCATTTTTGAATGAAGCTGTTACCCAGTTAGCAGAGAAATATTTGGAATTAAAGCAAAACGAGTTAGAGAAACGCATTCCCCACGACGAGTATTTACAGGAAAAGCAGAAAGTTAAGATGTTTTTGGCTGACCGTAACGTGTTTGGAATTGACTTAAACCCGGTTGCTGTGGAGTTAGCAGAAGTGTCCTTGTGGTTGAATTGTATTTACAAACCCGAAAATAGAAAGGCATTTGTACCTTGGTTTGGAATGCAACTGCACTGCGGTAATTCACTAATTGGTGCGCGTCGTCAGGTGTACAGCACTACGTTAATTCCCCGTGAGAAGAAACAACCATATTGGTATGATCACGAACCCCAACGGGTGATGTTAGGGGAAAAGTTACCTGATGGAATGGTGTTTCACTTTTTGTTGCCCGACCCAGGAATGGCGAACTATACAGATAAAGTTATTAAGTCTTTAGCAGCAAAGGAAATTGAAACTATAAATAATTGGCGTAAGGGATTTTGTAAAGCACGCTACAACGATTTTGATGTTGACCGTTTAGTTACATTATCTCAACGCATAGATGAACTTTGGCAGCGTCACACCGAGAAATTGCAGGCGATGCGACAACGCACTACTGACCCGTTGAGTATCTTTGGTTATGAAGAGGATGTACATCAAAGCAGCACTTTAGAAATAAAAGATAAAATTTTAGCGCAAGAGAAGTTATCCGAAGGTATGGGTAATTCTAGCTCTTATCGACGGTTGAAATTTGTCATGGACTATTGGTGCGCCTTGTGGTTTTGGCCGATTGAAAAGGCTGATTTATTGCCGTCTAGGTATGAGTATTTTATGGAATTGGCGGTGATTTTGGGTGAAACGGAAATGACGTTTGAACACGAACCGGAGCTACCGTTATTTCCTGATACAGCACAGAAAAATGAAGTGCAGGAGTTTGTTAATAGTTATGGGTTAGTAAATGTTGAAAAGTTGGCGGAACGTTTTCCAAGGTTGGGGATAGTTGCGAAGATTGCGAAGGAGAAGAGATTTTTTCATTGGGAGTTGGAGTTTGCGGATGTTTTTGCAGATAATGGTGGGTTTGATTTTATTTTGGGTAATCCGCCTTGGATTAAAGTGGAGTGGGATCAAGGTGGAGTCATGGGAGATGCTGAACCTTTGTACGATTTGCGTGGCTTTTCTTCTAGTGAACTAGACAAAATAGCAAAAGCAGCAGATATATTCGTTAAGTCCCCTAAATTACTCTCTACTTATTTTTTTGAGCATGAAGCGTCTGTAGGAACTCAGAATTTTCTGAATGGTTTTCAGAATTATCCCATATTAAAAGGAATACAAACAAATTTATTCAAGTGTTTTCTGCCTCAAAGCTGGCAGTATAGTAATCGTAAGGCAGTACAAAGCTTTTTGCATCCAGAGGGTGTATATGATGATCCTAAAGGAGGTCAATTAAGATCCGAATTATATCATCGTTTAAAATACCATTTTCAATTTCAAAACGCTTATATTTTATTTCCTATTGCTCATCGTGCTAAGTATAGTATCAATATTTTTAGACAACCGCAAAAAAATCTAAGTTTTTATAATATTTCCAATCTTTTTTCCGCAAAAACTATTGATGCTTCTTATGAACACGATGGTAAAGGTATGGTAGGAGGGATAAAAACTGATGATAATCAATGGGACATTAAAGGGCACGAAAAACGAGTTTTGACTATCAACAAAAAAGCTTTATCTTTATTTGCTCAACTTTATGATGTAGAAGAGACACCAGCAGAACAATCTCGGCTTCCCGCTATTCATTCTCAACAATTACTTAACGTATTAGAAAAATTTACTACTCAATCAAAGCGTTTAGGTGATTTTAGAGGGCAATATTATCCCACAGTAATGTTCGATGAAACAAATGCTCGAAAAACAAATGTTGGAAAAGATGAGACCATAATTCGAGAAACCTGCTTTCCTAAAACAGAAAATCAATGGATATTATCTGGTCCACATTTATACGTAGGTCAACCACTATATAAGACACCTAGAAGAATTTGTACTGAAAAAAGCCATTATGATGCTTTAGACCTAACAAATTTACCTGATGATTATTTACCTCGTACTAATTATATTCCTGGTTGTTATACTGATGAGTACCAACGGCGCATCCCTAATGTTAGTTGGCTTGAAGAGGAAGAAAGTGTACCTAAAAAAGTAACAGACTATTATCGATTAGTCTTCAGAGGTATGCTCCCTTCAGCGAACGAGAGAACTTTAATTGGTGCAATTATACCTAAAAATGTATCTCATACTAATGCTATTAGAAGTTATATTTTTCCTAAACAAATAAAACATCAATTTTTAATGTTTGGTTCACTAACTTGTTCTATTATTTATGATTTTTTACTAAAAACTACAGGCAAATCAAACTTACATCAAACCTTAGACGACTTTCCTTTGGTTTATGGGACAGATTTTGATGATAGTATAATTATTCGTTTTTTATCACTTTCTTCTCTAACAAACTACTACGCTGAACTGTGGGAAACTTGCTATATTCATGAATTCAATCAAGACACATGGACAAAAAACGACCTTCGCCTCAACAATAACTTTTTCAAAAACCTAACCCCTAACTGGCAACGCAACATCGCCCTTCGCACGGATTACGAACGCCGCCAAGCGTTAGTCGAAATTGACGTATTGGCAGCAATAGCACTTGGACTTACCCTCGACGAACTTATAACAATTTACCGTGTCCAATTCCCCGTTATGCGCCAATACGAAAAAGATACTTGGTACGACCAAAACGGGCGCATTGTATTTACCATCAGCAAAGGACTTGTAGGTGTTGGCTTCCCTCGTAAAGGTAAAAAAGGCGAACTGGGATGGGAAGACATTAAAGACATGAAAACAGGTACAGTTGAACGCACCATTATCGACGACACCATGCCAGGTGGCCCCATCGAACGCACCATCATCTACCAAGCCCCCTTCGACCGTTGCGACAGGGAGGAGGACTACCACATCGCTTGGGAAGCCTTTGAAAAACGCTTTGCCGAACAGGAGGTTAAATCATGATACCGTCAGTAGTCGCCTCAGAAGTTCGCGCCAGTATTGAAGATTTCCTCAAAACCGAATTTCGCCCTGCCTCCCCAGGGTTTGAAGGGCTGATGCAACGCTTCTTAGCAACACCGGAAGCTGTATTTAAAGGCCCTTACCTCTCTGTTGGTTTACCATTTCGCCCCGGTTCTACAGGTGCAGACTATTTCCCCGATGTGCCAATGGCATTTCCCCCACACCGCCATCAGGAACAAGCCTTCGCCCGATTAAAATCACCCTACTACCAATCAACCCTCGTCGCTACGGGAACCGGTTCGGGAAAAACAGAGTGTTTTATGTTACCCATCCTCAACCACTGCTACCAGCATGAGAGCGAACCAGGTATTAAAGCACTGCTAATTTACCCCATGAACGCCCTCGCTACCGACCAAGCAAAGCGGTTAGCAAGTCTCATTTGGCACAACCCAAAATTAAAAGGTAAGGTAACTGCTGGGTTATTTGTAGGCGAGTCGGAACGAGATCCAAAGGCGATGATGGGTGAAGACCATATCATCACCGATAAAGATATCCTGCGGCAACTTCCCCCCGACATCTTGCTAACTAACTATAAAATGCTGGACTATCTGCTGATTCGTCCTGGCGACCAACCATTATGGGTAGGAAATGCACCAGAAACCCTACGTTATTTAATAGTTGACGAAATTCACACCTTTGATGGCGCACAGGGAACCGATTTGGCTTGTTTAATCCG
Source organism: Microcoleus sp. D3_18_C4 (assembly GCF_036702355.1). Taxonomy (NCBI): domain Bacteria; kingdom Bacillati; phylum Cyanobacteriota; class Cyanophyceae; order Oscillatoriales; family Microcoleaceae; genus Microcoleus; species Microcoleus sp. D3_18_C4. The sequence goes on along the minus strand of NZ_JAUBTF010000004.1, from coordinate 11,700 downwards.
CCGCGTCAAAGCCAGGTTGCAAACTCCCAAACGTCATTTAGCCTGTGTTGGTACTTCTGCAACCTTGGGTGGTAGCGGTAACAAAGAGGATATGTTGAAGTATGCAACTACGGTTTTTGACGAACCCTTTGACGAAAATGCCCTAGTTGAAGAAGATAGACTTGCTTGCGGGGAATTTCTCTTTGATGCTTACATCAACCCCCTCCCCATTCCCGAACCCGATAAATTAGAAATTCTTAAAGCTGCTAACTACCAAACTACTGAGAAATATATTCGCGCCCAATATCAGTTATGGTTGGAGGAAGCAATTAGCGAACCATTTAATAGTAACGAATGGCAGGTTGAACTTGGCGATCGCTTAAAATCTCTACCTATTGTCCACAACCTACTTAAAGTTTTAGACCAAGGAGCAATTTCCCTAACCGAACTCTGGCAGAAACTCAGCCGGAAAATGCGCTTGCCAGATAGCGATGACCCAATTTATCAAGCGTCCTTATTTGATAGTTTAATCGCTTTGTGCGCCACTGCCCGCCGTCAATTGCACACTGCCCTTGTCCCTTGGGTTAATATTCGTTTGCAATTTTGGCTGCGAGAACTGCGCCGTATGGTGGGAACTGTAGAGCAAGAACCCCAATTAGTATTTGCTGACGACCAAGCATCAGAAGAAAAAGGGCGTGTCCTGCCAGTGATACACTGTCGAGATTGTGGTAGTACAGGATGGGGAGGATTAAGGCAGCAAGCAACAAACCATAAAATAGCTTGTGACCTGCGGGACTTTTATAAAGCTTACTTCTCAAACGACCCATTAATTACCTATGTTTTTCCCAACCAAGATAAAAATAACGATAGAGGTTGGTTATCTTGGCAACTTTGTACCGAATGTCTAAACCTTAACCGCACAGATGCCCATAGTTGTTATAGGTGCGCTAGCCAGGAATTTATTCCAGTTATCGAACCAGACCAAGATACGATTGTTCGCACGATAAAAACCAAAAACGGCAATTCCCGGCGGATTTCTAACCATGATTGCCCCTTCTGTGGTAGTAAAAATGGTTTAGCAATCCTTGGTTCTCGTGCTGCAAGTTTAGCTAGTGCCGCAATTGGTACTTTATTTTCATCAGCTTACAACGACGATCGCAAACTAATTACTTTTTCCGACTCTGTACAAGACGCAGCACACCGTGCAGGTTTTTTTGAAACTCGCACCTTCCGTACTACCTTGAGAACCGCCCTACGTCAGTACCTTGATCAGAAAGCAACAGCAGGGAATTTAGCGGCTATTCGGGCTGATTTTTATCAATATTGGCGGAATAAAATTGGTAACGATGGTGATTATATTGCCACATTTATGCCCTCAGATTTGCAATGGTTGCGGGAATGGGAAGAATTACAACAAGCAGGAACAGCAAAACCCAGCCTTGTTGACTTAATTAATAAACGACTGGATTGGGAAGTAGTTGCAGAAATTGGTTTGCGGACAAATTTGGGAGCTTCGCTAGAACGCACAGATACTTGTGCCGTTTTTCTCGATAGTAAGTTGCTTAACCCTGCCTGCTTAAGCCTACTAGAACAACTTCGCAACGAAATCGGCGGGCTGGAAAACCTTGACCAGGACACCCTACACCGTTTCCTTTTGGGTTTAATTTCTCATCTACGGTTACAAGGTGGTATTTTGCATTCGATGGCAGAAAACTATATTGAAAGTGGCGGTCAAACCTTTCGATTGCAGCAACCATTATTTATGCCTGGTTTTGGCCCTTCCTCCCTTACACCCGTCTATTTTGTCCAAAATGGTAGTGTTCCTCGCTTTGAAACCTTAGTCCGACCATCAGGAAAAGCAACTTGGTGTGAAAATTGGGCTTTTAAGCTATTTTTTAGCTACGCGCCATTGATTCTCACCCAGGTAGAAAACCTCTACAACCTAGTTTTAAATCAACTGCTGGCTCATCATATTTTTGGAGTGAGGGAAACACGTAATAATGCAAAAGTCTGGGGTGTCGAACAAACAGCATTATATTTAGATACTACAGCCCATCACTTTGAATGTGACAAATGCGGTCACAGTATTACCGCTTCCCCTGAAGAATTAAGACTATGGACGGATACACCATGTATGCGTCCCAAGTGTACCGGAAAATATCAACCATCTGAACGAAAAACCCGCGATTTTTACCGCAATTTATATTCTAAAGGTCGAGTGTGGCGCATTTTTGCTAGAGAACATACCGGGCTATTAGAAAGAGATGTCCGCGAAGAATTAGAAAATCGCTTTATCACAGGTCGCCACCGCTACGACCCCAATCTTCTTTCTGCTACTTCAACACTGGAAATGGGGATTGATATTGGTACGCTTTCCTCAGTTTTATTATGTTCCGTTCCTCCCGCCCAAGCAAACTACCAGCAGCGTATTGGTCGTGCAGGTCGTCGAGATGGGAATGCTTTTATCGCCGCGATCGCCAACGGTACTTCCCATGACTTGTATTTTTGGGCTGATCCAATGTTAATGATTGCAGGCGGGGTGGATACTCCCAGTTCTTACCTCGATGCTTCAGCAATTTTACAACGCCAACTCACTGCTTACTGTCTCGACCGTTGGGTGTCCCAAGGTGTTACTCCAGAGCAACTACCCGAACGATTTGGGACTGTTTTAGATAGCGTCCAGCAACGTGATTTAACTCGCTTTCCTTATACATGGTTGAGTTTTATTGAAAACCAACAGTTAGAACTGCTGCAAGATTTTCTCGACCTCTTCCAAAATCAAATATCCACCCGCAGCGCCGAACAGTTGAAAATATTTATTGAGAAAGGCGAGAACGATGAAGGGGGACTGCGTTGGCACATTGTCAACCGCTTGCAGGAAGTAGTAGAAGAACGCCGTCGCTTGAAAAACCAGAGTGATACTTTACGGCGACGTATCAAAGATAAAGAGAAAGCTGCCACGAGTCAAAATCATGAAGAAGAACTAGCCGAACTCCACCGCGAACGAGGGGGGTTGATGGAGTTAGCCAAAAATATCAGCGATAAAAACACCTTCAAGTTTTTTACTGATGAAGGGTTGCTACCCAATTATGCCTTCCCCGAACCCGGCGTAATCCTGAAGTCTATTATTTGGCGACAAAGAAATATTAAAGGAGATGGTGCATCTGGGAAGTACGAAACCTTTACCTTTGAGTACGAACGTCCTAGTGCGAGCGCGTTGCGAGAACTTGCTCCTTCTGGTGTATTTTACGCTGAGGGGAACCGCGTCAAAATTGACCAAATCGACTTAAACATTTCCAAAATTGAAGAGTGGCGGTTGTGTAGAAACTGTTCTTACGCTGCTCCGACTATTTTAGATGCAGCCAAAGAACGCGCTTGTCCGCGTTGTAGGGACGGAATGTGGTTGGATGCAGGACGCAAGCGCAAAATGATTCGTCTGCGCCAAGTTATAGCGACTACTAATGCCAGAGAAAGCCGTATTGGTGATGATAAAGATGAGCGCCAACCAGCATTTTTTACTCAACAAATGCTGGTTGATTTTGAACCAGAAGCACGGGAAAAAACCTTTGTAATTAAAAATGATGAATTTCCCTTTGGTTTTGAATTTATTTCACGAGTCACCTTCCGAGAAGTAAATTTTGGGGAGGGTAATTCCCAATCTGAAAACTTTGAAGTCGCTGGTGTTAACCGTCCCCGTCCTGGTTTTCGGATTTGTCGCCATTGCGGTAAAGTTCAAACTGACCCGGAAAAACCAGCACACGCCTTGACTTGTTCCCGCCGTGAAAGTAGCAGTGAAAACGATTTTACCGATATTTTATACTTGTTCAGACAATTTGAATCGGAAGCAATCAGGATATTGCTACCTGTAGAAACTTTAACTTCTGATAAAAAATTACATTCATTTATTGCAGCCCTACAACTAGGGTTAAAACAATACTTTAAGGGGAAAGTAGACCACCTCAGAACCCTTATTAGTCACGAACCGCAAGAAAATACACCTAGTTTGTTACGCAAACCTTTTCTATTTTTATATGACACCATTCCTGGGGGTACTGGATATCTACGCCAATTACTACGTGATCCAAATAACTTTTTCTCTGTGTTTGAAAAAGCACTAATTATTTTACGTGCTTGCGATTGCAATGATGGCTGTTATAACTGCTTATACGGTTATCGTAATAGTTTTGACCAAGACCAAACCAGCCGCAGGACAGCAATTGATTTACTTAATACTATTGTTAGCCATCGTCATCAATTAACTGAAACTCAAGGAGCGCTTTCTCAAGTTAAGCTGAATGCCTTATTTGACAGCATCCTTGAGCTACGTTTAATTGAAGCATTACGACGCTACCGCCATAATAACGAACCGACCATTGTTCGCAAAGAAATAGTTAACGGAAAAGCTGGTTATTTTATTAGAATTGGTAATCAAGATTGGAATGTTGAACCACAGGTCGAACTTGGCATAAATGAAGGGGTTGAAGTTCGTAGTCTAGCCGATTTTGTCTTTTATCCTGCTAAAAATACAACAGCAATTAAACCAATAGTCATATTTACCGATGGCTGGCAATACCATGCACACCGCATTGCTGAAGATTTCCTCCAACGTATGGCAATTGCCAAAAGTAATAGATATCACGTTTGGTCTTTAACTTGGGGAGATGTAGAATCGCAGTTTTCTAATACGCAAGCTGATTTTTATATTGACCTTTTGGAAGTCGGTGTTAGTCAGCAGTTTAAGGCTAAAGAAGGCACGCTATATGAAAAATATCGATGCAGTGAATTACGGCTTGTTTCTCAGAAAAATAGTTTTGTTTGGTTAACTAATTTTCTAGTTAACCCAAATAGAGATTTATGGAAAAACTTTGCTCTGATGAGAACGTCTGCTCAGTTTGATAATGTTCGTTTCAGCCCGCAAAATGCTCGTCAATCTTGGGTAGAAGCATTATTAAGTAAAAGTAATGCCTCAGTTATAGAGGCATTTAAACCAATAGAAAATGGTAAAATGTTAGGTTTAGTTGAGTTGATTATAAATAACGACAAAATTTGGGCAAGTATTTACCTTTCTGTAGATGGCAAACGTCATTCATCTTTCGATAGTGCTGGCTCGTTTGTCGTTATTTATTTGGATGATAAAGCCACAGAAGCTGAAAAAGAATTACAAAAAACTTGGATAGGAGTTTTACGGTATTTCAATATTTTACAATTTCTTGACCACAGTTATGTTGTGACTGCTCAAGGTAATGACAATGGTTTAAATTCTGCATTAGTACCTCCCAAAGGAAACCCGATTAAATTTCAACCAACAGTTCAACATAATGTAACAGCTTGGCAAGAAGTAGAGAAACTCGTTTTTGATGAGACAACATTAGAATTGTTACGCTATATGCAAGAGCATAACTGGGATTTACCAGAGGTGGGTTATGAGTTAATGGATAGTAATGAAGTTGTTAGTGCTGAGGCTGAATTAGCTTGGTTGAGTTACAAATGTGCTGTTATAATTGAAGAAAATAACAGTTTAAAGCTATTTAAATTAGCCGGATGGCAGGTAGCTACTATTGCCGACGTTATGGCAAATCCAGAAAGATTCCGCAGTCTATATATCAATTAATGATTAACTAAATACAAAAGCATAAAGGAAGTAATTATATGTTAAATCATCAACCAAAATTAGCAATATCCGCAGATTTTCTTGACGCTTTTAGTAGGCTACCTCGACAAATTCAGGGTAAAACAAATGTATTTTTGGAAAACTTCAAGAAAGATCCAACTCGTTCTAGTATTAATTATGAGTCAATTAACGGTAGAGACTCTCGATTAAAATCTGTTCGCATTGACTTGTCATATAGAGCTATTGTTTTCAAACCTGATAAGGGAAATACTTATATTCTATTATGGGTTGATAATCACGATGATGCTTACAAATGGGCGCAACGTCGAGTTTGTAAAGTTAACCCAGAATCTGGTGGGTTACAAATTATAGATATTGAAGAAGCAACCGCAATTGAAGCAGAAATTTCTAGCAGAAAAATCCCACAAGTTCCTGGTCGATTTGATGATATATCAGATAAATATCTACTGCGGCTTGGTATTCCCAATGAATTATTAAGTGCAGTTCGCGCAGTCGTAACTGACGAAGATATTGACAAATTAATATCTAAATTACCCGAAGAATCTGCTGATGCTTTACTAATGTTAGGTGCTGGGTACTCTCTCGAAGAAACTCTTACAGCTCAAGATAAAAACCGTGAACAAACCATTGATCCAGAAGATATTGATATAGCTTTAGAACAAGAGGATAGTAAACTCCGTTTCCGAGTTGTAGAAAACGAAGCAGAACTGTTAGAAATTCTGGCGGCTCCCCTAGAAAAATGGCGCGTATTTCTCCACCCCAGCCAAAGACGTTTGGTTGAACGCGACTGGAAAGGGCCAGTACGAGTATTAGGTGGTGCAGGAACAGGTAAAACAGTAGTTGCAATGCACCGTGCTAAATGGCTGGCAGAAAATCGGTTTACCAATCCAGGTGAGCGCATTTTATTTACTACTTTCACCCGCAATCTTGCAGTTGATATTGAGGCTAATTTACGTAAAATTTGCTCTCCTGAAACTATGCGTCGCATACGAGTTGAAAATATTGATGCTTGGGTAACATCATTTTTAAAGAGTGAAGGTGTAACCACTAAAATTGTTTACGATGAGCAAGTGGTGGAACTTTGGGAAAAAGCTTACGAATGCAAACCTGAATCTCCATCATTAACTCTTGCTTTTTACCAAGATGAATGGCGTGAAGTAATTCAAGCTAATAGAATTACAAACCTCAAACAATACTTAACAGTTACAAGAACTGGACGTGGTACAAGACTCAATCGAGCCGAACGCGCTGCTATTTGGGTTGTTTTTGAAGAATATCGTTCCCTGCTCCAGCAAAAGGGTTGGAAAGAAAGCGAAGATGCGATGCGCGATGTTTGTAGTTTATTGCAGAGCAAACCAGGGGAAACCTTACCTTTCAAGTCTGTGATTGTGGATGAGGCTCAAGATATGACAGAAGCAGCTTTTTCGCTAATTAGGTCTATGGTTCCTCCTAAAAATGCTGGTAATGATATTTTCATTGTCGGTGACCCCCACCAACGTATTTATGGACGTAAATTGGTTTTAAGCCGTTGTGGTGTAGATATCAAAGGGCGTTCTCGCAAACTAAGAATTAATTATCGCACCACCGATGAAACTAGGAAGTGGGCAACAATGGTTCTTGCTGGCGTTACAGTTGATGACCTAGATGGAAACCAAGATGACCTAAAAGGATATCGGTCTCTACTTCATGGTGATCAGCCAATTGTACAAGGATTTTCTAGTTTTGATGAAGAGATTGGGTTCATTAAAACATACCTTCAGCAGCGAGAAAGTAATGGTTTTGCTTTATCTAATACTTGCATTATGGTACGTACAAATCAGCTAGTTAAAAAATATGTCTCGGCTCTTAATCAATCGGGCATAAAAACACAAGAAATTAAGCGCAGCCAACCCGACAATTTATCTCAATTAGGTGTTCGTGTTGCTACAATGCATCGAGTTAAAGGATTACAATTTGAATATGTTATTTTAGCAGGTATTAATGATGGTATTTTACCACTCAGATCAGCATTACATAACGCTTCTGATAAAGCTGCTCAGAATTCATTGATTAATTCTGAACGTTCCCTTATTCATGTAGCAGCTACTCGTGCTAAACGATGTGTTGTTGTTAGCTACTACGGTCAAGCTAGTTCTTTATTACCAGGAACAACCTAGGGGACAAAAAGAATAGACCTCTTGCAAAAAAAATATGTGTTATCCTTAAAAGTTTGCTCAAGTTTATCTCAAACTTTTAATTATTGGGTTGATTGGCATCTCCTTAAACTTGCCGAGCCTGCTAGATTATAAAATTGGCTAAACTTTCCATAATAGCACAAAATTATTTTGCAAGAGGTCTATTGTCGGATTAATCCCCAACCGCGAATCGTAAAAAATCCTGAAGCAATGCGGATGTCCTGACGGGCTGCTTTCAAACAATACCTAATATATTCCAGGGCTTTGCGGTTGCTAAACCAACTCTGTCTCTCAAATACCGGGTTGTTAGATTGATTAGGAGGAATATTCATTGGCAAAACTAAAGTAATTATGAAGCTTTTTTCTACAAAATCAGTTTCTAAAGAATATAATTCTTCTTTCTTGACACTGATCTTAGTTTAATGCCTACTCAAATTGCTCTGCTGGTTTATGCCGATCGCACCACGTCTCCCCAGCGCGCACAGGTTCGCCACACGCGGGGCAATGGTTCGGGAGTACGGCGGAGTTTGGAAGCTCTCCAGTTCCATCGCAAACGGGGCATTCCACATCATATTGTTGGTGGACACCTGGAACAGCTCGGACGTGAACGATTTTGAGCCCCTTGCACCCTGGACATTCCATGTCAATCTCCTTGACTTTGATAGCTTTGGTAAATTGAATCGAAGCAAAAATATTACACCGACAGGAGCTATGTACTGCTGTTCTTGCTAAATGCGAGCGCTTGCCCAAATTCAACGATAATAAACTTTGCTCGCTTTCATGAACATTATGAGCGATCGTTCCTGACTCGGGAGGAATAGCCACGATGCCCGCTTGCAAGTGGCTTCGCTCCCACGCCAAGGATATTTTATACATTTGGCTTCTGCTTTGGAGCATTAAGCGCAACCAAATACCACTCATCTTCTAGGTGCATTCATCAAGTCCTTGATTAACAGCTTCTATTCGACGCTCTCATCTCCTTTAACCGATCGTAGCTGGGGATTGGACTGGATAAACTCATTCAACGGATTTAGTATAGGTCGGGTCTGACGCCTGATTTATCATCCCTCTAACTTCTCACCAGGCGGGGAATTGCTATAGTCAAGTCAACAACGCACTTTAGCTAATTCATTCAATATGAACTATATTTCGTATCTAACTAAAGCTATAATTAAGGTTATACCTTTAGGTAGATTTTACTCGCTTTGTCTGGAGTCTAGATTTCAGGTAGCGTTTTTAGGCTACCAGCACAAAACAAGCCACAAAAGCTGTAAATCACAAAGATTTTAAACGGCTACAATTTTCAAACTATTAAAAAGATGCCTTGGTACTCCTAAGAGCCATCTCTCATACCATTTAAATAATTCCCGCTCCTTGAATCGCCAGCCATCTCCAACTTACTTTTCTTCACTAGCTTAGGCACGCACTTTTAACCCAAAAATAAGCATGAATTTTGAACCTCATTTGTTCTCTCTCAAGACCCTAGGAATTGTTTGCGTAAGTGTTGCATTTATTGTTATAGTTTGTACCAAAACCTCTGGTACAACAATCGATTATTCACCGCAATTTAAAGAAGTTGGTTTTTACAGCACAACGATATCTGCTAATAACGATTTAGCTGACATTTATTATCCCAAGCCATCCGATATTAATTCTGGCAATTACTCTTTCCCCATTGTACTTTTATTGCAAGGTGCGCTTGTAGATAAATCCTTTTATTCAGATTACGCTAGCCTCGTGGCGCGGTACGGCTTTGTGGTAGTCGTTCCGAACCATTTGCGCCCTTCGCCCTTCAATCCCACTTCACCGCCTAGCTTGCTGTCAGAAACTTCGCAAATTGCGGCGGTTTTATCTCAAATGGCGATCGAAAACACAAAGCCCACATCTCCGATTGCGTCTGTTGTCGATACGCAGCGCCTTGGTTTATTGGGTCATTCTTTTGGTGGTGCAGTGGGGCTATCAGTGATTGCTAACAAATGCCTTCCAGAATTGTATTTATGTCAAGAGCCATTTACGCGCCCGAAAGAATTATTAGCGGGTGCATTTTTTGGAGCTAACTTGCGGAATCCCATTGCTAATGAATTTGTACCCATCGCTAATGATGGCATTGCAGTGGCGTTGATTCAAGGATCTATCGATGGTGTCGCCCTGCCCGATCGAGCTCAAAGCACCTTCGATAATATTCAAACATCACCCAAAGCTTTGATTACTGTTATGGGTGCAAATCATTTCGGCATTACCAATGTTAATAACCCCGCTGGTGCGATGCCCGATCGCAATACTGCTACATTAAATCGAGCCGTTGGGATTGAAACGATCGCCCGTTGGAGCGCCCTGTTTTTGCGGGCAAATATGCTTAAAGATCGAGCTGCATTTGATTATATTTACTCTCAAGGTGATGCCCTCGATCCGAATGTCCGTGTTACCACCGTTGCAACTCCAGAACCATCTTCTAACCCACTCCTTCGCTGACCGTTATACAGTGCGATCGCTGCACCAACATCCGAATAAATGCAGGCGCAGCAGCCGAAGCATTATTGGCTGTCTGTGGCGATAGGGGAAGGGAGGTACAAGCAAGTGGTGTGATAGATGGCCCAGTGGCAAAAACCCCAGTTTTGATTGTTTAAATCAAAAATAGCCAGCGTTCTGCTTGCCGATACCGAGAATAACCGTTGTTGCTAAAAGTAATAAACACCGGATTTTTAGTATCGCATTCTAAAAAAGTATACATCCAAGTTGACCCAGACCAAGCAACCTCATCTACTTCATAAATCTGTCGCGACCCTTGGGAGTTGTAGATGCCCACTCTTTGCCCTTTCTGGAATTTTGCGCTTTCTTTCATCGAACGAACTTATGGGCAGTTAGGTATGAAATCGGTACGCCTCTAATCGCAATTGCCGGGGAACGCCAAAAAACTCTCGGCTCCAGGTCTGATTAACTGGTGCGATAGCCCAGCCGCCGACCTCCGACATCGTTTTCGATTTATTCTGAATCCTTCAAAAACAAAGAATATGCAACAGTCTCGAAAAATTGCGCCTTTCAGACCCGTTGCATATTTCTAGCTCAATGATATGCTGAATCGCTGCTAAAAGTCAATACCTCGTCGGCAAATATGCAAACCCCATAATTCTCCGAACATAGTTTAGGCAAGTTTGCTTAGTCCAGCTATCACAATCTTTGCCAAATCGTCGGTCAGTCTAAGAAATCCGTTCTTGAGCCCCCAGTCATGGATCTTAGTTGGCAGTAAGAATCCGTGAGCCGAAGCATTTCTCAGAGCTTTCGCCAGTTTGTATGCCTCACACCAGGAATCTACAGATTGGGATTGAACCAGCCACCGATCGATCGCTTTCTTATCTCCTGAAGTTAATCCCAGGAATGTGGCTAATGCCCCCTCTTCCTTATCCAGCCATTTTTCAAGCTTTGGTTTATCTCTAGGCGGCTCTATTGGTTTGTAGTCGGGCAGGACGCATTTTTCCAGAAATCTTTCATACATCTCCTTCTCAACTTGCCTCTTCCACTTGTCCATCATTAAAGCTTTAGATGCAATCTCAAAACCGCTGTAGGCGATTACCAGCCTCCACTGATGTCCCCGCAGCTTATCATTGACGCTGCGGGTTTCGCTTTGACCGATGGCAGGATTTTGCCATTCGATCGCTGCTTGAACTAAAGCCTTTCCTCTAGATAAAGCTTTAATAACTCGGTCAATATGTTGCGAACTGTTGCCGTGTTGGGAATTAAAATAGGAAAGTTTTTTCTGGATGCAATCGCATTTACCTGCATCGGTCAACCAAGATTTCTCTGGTTCCAAGACATTCCAAACATCTTTCCATGCCCCATTCAAGTCTTCCGAAACGTTCATATCACATTTTTATGTTTATCTGTACCGGGTAAGCTTCTTAGGATATCTTGAACTAT